>VGRW01000182.1 GCA_016875225.1 Deltaproteobacteria bacterium | reverse complement strand
GAGAGCTCGATCGAATGCGCCCGGTGTACCACTTCACGCCGAAGCAGAACTTCATGAACGACCCCAACGGTCTGGTGTTCTGCGACGGCGAGTACCATCTCTTCTACCAGCACAACCCGTTCGGCGACACCTGGGGTCACATGAGCTGGGGGCACGCGGTGAGCCGCGACCTGCTGCGCTGGGAGCATCTTCCGCTGGCGCTCGCGGAGCACGCGGGCGAGATGGTCTTCTCGGGCAGCGCCGTGGTGGACCGCGCGAACACGAGCGGCCTCGGCCACGCGGGCCGGCCGCCGCTGGTCGCGATCTACACTGGTCACACGGCACGCGAGCAGACGCAGAACCTGGCCTGGAGCACGGACCGCGGCCGGACCTGGACGCGGCATGCGAGCAATCCGGTGCTCGCGATCGGATCGAGCCAGCACCGCGACCCCAAGGTGTTCTGGTTCGAGCCGACGCGGCGCTGGGTCATGGTCACGGTCTTGGCCGACGAGCAGAGAGTCCGGTTCGACACCTCGCCGGATCTATCGTCCTGGACCCGGACGAGTGAGTTCGGCCCGGCGGGCGCGACGGATGGCGCGTGGGAGTGTCCCGACCTGTTTCCGCTTCCCGTCGACGGCGAGCCCGAAACCTTGCGCTGGTTGCTGAAGGTCGACGTGCAGCGGGGGATCGGCGCGCAGTACTTCGTCGGCGAGTTCGACGGCGAGCGCTTTCGTCCGGACGGATCACTCGATCGCGTGCTGCGAATCGACCACGGCGCGGATTTCTACGCTGCGCAGTCGTGGAGCGACGCGCCCGACGGACGCAGACTCTGGCTGGCCTGGATGAGTCACTGGGGATACGCGAACTCCACGCCCACCTCGCCCTGGCGCGGAATGTTCTCGATTCCGCGCGAGCTGCGCCTGGTGCGCTCCCCCGGTGGCGTCCGCCTGGCTCAAGCTCCGGCGGCCGAGCTGCGCACGCTGCGGCGCCCGCTGCACCGCTTCGCAGGCGCCAGCCTGGCCGAGATCAACGCGGCGCTCTCGCGCACGCCACCGGGCGCGGCGTTCGAGATCGACGTGGAGATCGCGCTCGGCCGGGCGACCGAGTTCGGACTCCAGGTGCGCAAGGGAGCAGGAGAGGGCACCGCGATCGGCGTCGACGCGCGGTGCGCGGAGCTCTTCGTCGATCGCCGCCGCTCCGGAGCCGTCTCGTTCGCGAATTCGTTCGCAGCGGTACACCGCGCGCCGCTCGAGCTCGAGCAGGGCCGGGTCCGCCTGCAGATCTTCGTCGATACCTGCTCGGTCGAGGTCTTCGCCGACGGCGGCCGCACCGTGATCAGCGATCTGATCTTTCCCGATCCGACGAGCGGCGTCGTCGAGCTCTACGCGCTCGGCGGAGACGCGACTCTCGCGTCTGTCGAGGTCTTCGGCCTCTAGGTCGGCTGCTTCGAGAGCACGCGGTAGACGAGCAGCGGATCGGCGAAGCCCTTCAGCACCAGCTCGCCCACCGGCTCGGTCGCGATCGATTCGGGCAGCTCCGCGCGGACGCGCGCCGAGATCAGGCTCTTTT
>VGRW01000181.1 GCA_016875225.1 Deltaproteobacteria bacterium | reverse complement strand
GGGGGATGCGCACGAGCACGGAAGGGTCGACGCTCTCCGACAGCGGCGTGAACCCGAACAGATCCGCGAAGAGGACCGTCACCTCCTTGCGCTCGCCCGACGTGGGTACGCCGCTCGCGATCACGCGCTCGACGAGCTCCATCGGCGCGAAGCGTGCGAACGCGTGCGAGATGCGCTCGAGCTCGGCCGTGGTCGTGAAGAGGCGCGCGCGAGCCCGCCGATCCGAGGCGCGCGAGCGGTAGAGCGCCGTCGCGAGTGCCGCCGCCGAGGCGCTGAAGGCCGCGGCGATGAGCCACGGGGCGCTCATTCGAGCTGCGCCACCACGCCGAGCCGGCAGAGACCGTTCGCGAGCGCGCATACCCCCACGGTCTCGACGACCAGCTCAGGCGGCAGCCGTTCGAGGAGCGCGCGCGTGCGCTGTTGAAGCTGCACGGGACGAGCGCGGATGCTCCCGCGCGCGAACGGAACGATCGCGGCCTCGACAGGGTCGAGCAGCGTCGATCCGAGGTGCGTCAGGATCGGGTCGACCTCGTCCGTCGACGGACCGGTCTCATCGAGCAGACCGCGCGCCTCGCGTTCGCCGAGCGAACAGTCGAGGCCGCGCGCGATCACGGCGAAGATCAGCGCCTTTGCGCGCCGCGACAGGAGCGTCGATTCCCACATTTCGTCCAGCGCCGTGCGAAGCGCCCCCGCGGCCGGCAGGCCATCGAGCGCGCAAACGAGATACGACCACGGTCCGGTGCGTTGCTCGGGTTCGAGCGGCGCGACCCCGCTCCTGCGCCAGCGTCTTCGCATCACCAGCCGCAGCAGCGGCGCGAGCCATCCGAGAGCCCAGTGCTCGGCGGCGCGCTCCACCGACGCGATCGGAATCGCAGGGGCCGTCATCAGCCGGTTCATGTAGACATTGAGAGCCGCCTGGAACGCCAGCTCCTTGATGGCCGGGTTCGACCAGCCGGCTTCGCGCAGCGCGACGGCGTCGAGCGCCGAGACGAGCGGCGAGGCGCGGGAGATGCGGCGTGCAAAGTCGAGCGCGAGCTTCGTGCGCGGGTCGATCTCGGCTTCGAGGAAGTTCTGCTCGATCTGGCGGATCTGCGCCTCGGGCATCCCGTGCACGCGCATCACCGTGCGCTGGATTCCGTAGCAGTAGCGACAGGAGTTGTCCTGGCTCACCACCAGCCCCACGAGGTCGGCGAGCGGGTAGTCGATGTAGACTAGCGGCGCGCCGAAGTAGCTGAGGCTCGCCATCGAGCGCACGATCCAGGGTGAAGCGGTGAAGTAGGGCACCGAGGACGGCACCGTCCCCACCTCGCGCCGCACGAACGACTCCAGCTCGCGGTCGTACCGTGGCTCGAGCACACAGGCGTCCCACTCGACCTCGTGCAGCGTCATGGCGTCGGAAACGAGCCTAGCCTGGATTTCTCACCACTCAAACGAGCACAGGCCGGCTGACTTCTGTTAACCGTTGAGTTGCAAGACAAAACGGGCCAACAGAAAGGGCCGACCTGTGCAGACAGAGTGTAGCGCGACGCAGCTTGAGTTTTCGCCGCTGGGACGACGGCCCGTGGTGGGCCGGTTCGACGCGGAGCACGCGAGCAGCGACGGCGGGGTGCTGCTGCTGCGCGAGC
>VGRW01000180.1 GCA_016875225.1 Deltaproteobacteria bacterium | reverse complement strand
AAAAGGGGGTTTCAGGAAAGCCCGGCGGCCGTGCGCGCGGCCTCGAGCACATGCGCACACTGCTGATCGCGGCCATGCAGGAGCCCGCGACCAGCGACCCCGATCGGACGCGCCTAGACCTGATGATCGAGCGCATGGCGCAGCGGCTCGAGAGCGCCGACGCCCAGGCGATCGAGTTCATCGGCAAGCGCGTGTGGCCTGCGCCGATGCAAGTCGAGGTTTCCGGTGACATCACGGTTACTCGAGACGACGCCGACCTCGCCGACCTGGTCGAGCAGGCGCTCGCTGGCCGCGCAGTTCGGCGAGCTCACGCCAACGGAACGAGCGGATCTGATACGCCGAGCGAGCCCGGCAGCGAGGTCCAGCATTGAAGAGCTCGTCTGGATTCTTCGCGCGCGTCCTGAGCAGCTTCCGCCCGATGATCCGTGGTCGGTCTGGGTCTGCCTTGCCGGCCGCGGCTGGGGCAAGACGCGCGTTGGGTCAGAGTTCGTCTCGGCCGAAGCCCGCGCAGGCCGAGCTCGGAGAATCGCATTGATCGAGCGCACGCCGAGCGATGCGCGCGAGACGATGATCGACGGCGACTCCGGTCTGCTCCACGTGGGTCCGGTCGGGAACCGCCCGAGATGGGAACCGGCGCGCGGTCGCCTCGTCTGGCCGAACGGTGCCATCGCGCGCGTGTTCACGGCGGCAGAGCCCGACAAGGTCCGCGGCTTCCAGAGTGATCTGCTTTGGTGCGAGGAGCTGGCGAGCTGGGCGGCGCCCGAGACCTACGAGATCGCGCGGTTCGGCCTGCGGCTCGGCTACGCGAAGGCGCTCGTCACCACCACGCCGAAGCCGATAGACCAGTTGAAGAAGATCCTGCGCCAGCCGGGCGTGGCGATCACGAAGGGCCGCACGCTCGATAACATCGGCAACCTCTCGCCTGCGATTCGGCTGCTCGTCGAGCAGTACGCCGGGACTCGGCTCGGCCGGCAGGAGCTCGAGGCCGAGCTGCTGGAAGACGTCGAGGGCGCGCTCTGGAAACGGGACTGGATCGACGCGCGGCGCGTCTCTGCCGCGCCGGAGCTCGCACGCGTGGTCGTCGCGATCGACCCGGCCGTGACCTCCGAAGAGGGCAGCGACGAGACCGGGATCATCGCGCTCGGCCGCGGCGTCGACCGGCGCGGCTACGTTCTGGGCGACCGCTCGGGGCGCTACTCGCCAGACGGCTGGGCTCGGCGTGCCGTCGCGCTGCTCGAGGAGCTCGAGGCCGACTACATCGTCGCCGAGGCGAATAACGGCGGCGAGATGGTGAAGCACACGCTCCACGTCGTCGACCGATCGGTGCGCGTGAAGCTCGTCCACGCCTCGCGCGGGAAGCTGACCCGCGCCGAGCCGTGCGCTGCCGCCTACGAGCGCGGCACCGTCTCGCACGTCGGCTCGTTCCCGGCGCTCGAAGATCAGCTCTGCGAATGGGAGCCTGGCAGCGGGCGCTCGCCCGACCGGCTCGACGCGCTCGTGTGGGCGTGGTCCGAGCTCTTCCCGCGGGTCGGCTTCGCGATGGCCGACGCGCTCGCAGCGATGGAGGGCGCAAGGCATTGAACATCTGGGAGCACACGTCCCTCGTGCTCGGCTTCGATCCGCCGCGCCCGCAGCGTCGACCTAT
>VGRW01000179.1 GCA_016875225.1 Deltaproteobacteria bacterium | reverse complement strand
AGGAGCTCACCGCCTCGGCGACCTCCTGCGTCGAGACGTTCTCGCCCTTCCAGCGGAACGTGTCGCCGATCCGGTCGACGAAGTAGAAGTAGCCCTGCTTGTCCTTCTTCAGCAGATCGCCGGTGCGGAAGAACGCGTCGCCCTCGGCGAAGGCGTTGCGCAGGAATCTTGCGCTCGGTCGCCTCCTTCGAGGTGTAGCCCTCGAAGCGTCCGCGCGAATCGCCGGCGCGCGTCGGCATGGCGCCGATCAACTCGCCCACCTCGCCGAGCTCGCACTCGATCAGGTGTCCCTTCGCGTCGCGCGGATGCTCGTCCCGCTCGACGTCGTAGCGGACCACGCGCGCGTCCATCAGCAGCCTCGACGGAATCCGGCCGACCGAGCCGAGCTTGTTGTCGAGGTTCATCATCGCGACGTTTCCCTCGGTCGCGCCGTAGAACTCGACGATCTTGGGAATCCGGAAGCGGTCGCGGAAGTCCGCCCAGATGTCGGGCCGCAGACCGTTGCCGATGCAGAACGAGAGCTCGTGCTCGCCGTCGCGCGGATGCGCGGGCTGGTTCAGCAGGTAGCGACAGAACTCGCCGATGTACTGGAACGACGTCGAGCGCGTCTCGCGCAGGTCGCTCCAGAACTCGCGCGCGCTGAACTTGCGCCGCAGCGCGAGCGTCCCGCCCGAGAGCAGCACCGCGCCGGCGGCCATCGCGCCGCCCGCCGAGTGGTAGAGCGGCAGCGCGCAGTACATCACGTCGTGCGGCTCGAAGCCCGCAAGGCGCGCCGCGCTTCCAGTGGTGAAGAACTTCAGGTGGCTGAAGCGGGCCGCCTTCGGCAGCCCGGTGGTGCCCGAGGTGTAGATGTAGAAGAGATCGTCGCCGGCGCCCGCTCCGGCGCGCACCGATGCCGGCGGGTTCGCCGAGGGGCGGCTCGCGAGGTCGTCGACGAGGTCGCGCGCCCCGGCCGGCGACGAGACGGGGTCGCTCGCGGGATCGTTTGCGACCCAGACCTGCCATTTCGAGGCGTCGTCCACGGTAGCCAGAAGCGGCAGCAGCTCCGAGCCCACGATCAGATGTCTCGCGTCTGCGGTGTCGATCGCGTGCTCGAGCGCGCGACCCGTGAGGTTGGTGTTGATCAGCGCGCTGGTCGCGCCGACCTTCGCGAGGCCCGCCCACGTCTCCAGGAACTCGGGCCGGTTCTGCATCAGCAGGGCGACGCGCTGGCCGCGGCCGATTCCCTGGGCGAGCGCCCAGTGCGCCACGCGATTCGCGCCGCGGTTGTACTCGTCGTAGCTGAGCGTGCGGCCCTCGAAGATCACGAAGGGGTGGCGCGCGCGGGCCGCGGCCTGCTCCTCGATCACGTCCGCGATCGTGCGCGGGGTCTCCGGCCGCATCCGCGACAGGGGCAGGCCGAACTTCGCGAAGCGCCAGAGCTGGGACGCGCGTTGGAGCAGCATGCGCCTACGCTACCACAGCAAATCGGGCTTGCGGCCGGTCGCGTGCGCGTCGATCCTCGCGCCAGGAGGCCGCGCCGTGGGTGATCTCTCCGAGTTCTCGCTGCCGATCCGGATGTACCTGCGCGGCTACCGCTGGCGGGTCGTCGATCCCGTCCCCTGGGCTCCGCTGCGCGTGCCGCTCGCTCGCGCGCGGCTGGCGCTCCTTTCGAGCGCGGGCTTCGTGATGCCCCCC
>VGRW01000178.1 GCA_016875225.1 Deltaproteobacteria bacterium | reverse complement strand
CGCCGTTCACGGCCGCGATCGTGACGGCGGGCATCTCGTGCAGGAGCGTGCAGATGCGGAAGTGGCGCGCTTCGAGCACCGCATCCCGTCCGCGGCTCGAATCGGTGAAGTGCTGAAGGTCTGCGCCCGGACAGAAGCCGCGCCCCTCTCCGGTCACCACCAGCACGCGCAGGCGGGAGTCCGCCGCGGCCAGCGAGAGCGCGTCGTGCGCCTCGACCACCATCGCGTTCGTCATCGCGTTCAGGCGTTCGGGTCGCGCGAGCGTGAGCGTGGCGATGCCGTCGGTCACCTCGTAGCGCAGCGTCTCGTACTGGGTCATGCCGGGAGTCTACGCCCCCGCGCCACGACCAGGATCGGGCGGAGCAGCGCCGCGAGGTCCTCGAGGGGATTTCCGTCGACGACGAGCACGTCCGCGCAGAGCCCCGCGCGCAGCGCTCCGGTCACGCCGTCCAGGCCGAGCGCGCGTGCGGCGTCGGACGTGGCGGTGCGAAGCGTCTCGACCGGCCGCAGCCGCGCCACGCGCGCGAAGAGCGCGAGCGCCTCGGGCAGTCGGTGGTGCGCGACGTTGGGAATGCCCGCGTCGGTCGAGGCGATGAAGGGAACGCCCGCGCGACGCAGCGCCGTGTAGGCCTGGCCGATCCGGGTGGCGAACTTCCCGGGCGTGCCGTCCTCGGCGAAGAAGCGCGCAAAGCCGGTGTTGATCGTGGGCGAGACGAACGAGCCGGCGCGCGCGATCAGCGACACGAGCTCCGGCGACGGCGGAGCGCCCGCGCCCGGCTCGCCCATGAACGAGCAGTGCTCGATCGTGCGCACGCCCGCGCGCGCCGCGCGCTCGATTCCCGACGTGCCATGGCAGTGCGCGGCGACGTGGCGGCCGTACAGTCGCGCCTCGGCGACGACGGCGTCGAGCTCGCTCTGCTCGAACTGAGCGTCCGACGGGCTCGTCCCCGCGGTGAGCACGCCGCCGGTCGCCATCACCTTGATCAGGTCCGCGCCGCGCTCGACCTGGCGGCGGACGACGCTCCGGATCTCATCCGCGCCGCGCGCCTCGCCGCCCCAGAACCAGCAGTGCCCCTTCGGCGAGGTCACGGGCTGGCCCGCGCAGAGCAGCCGCGGGCCGGGGATCTCGAAGCTCGCGATGCGGTCGCGAAGCGCCAGCTCGCGGTGCGCGCCGCCGCCCAGGTCGCGCGCGGTCGTGATTCCCGCCGCGAGCATGTCGCGCGCTCGAGCGGCCATCGCCGCGAACGCCGCGTCCTCTCCGATTTCGAGCTGCTCCGCGGGTGAGCGGATCGCAGGGTCGAGCGTCATGTGCACGTGCGCGTCGATCAGGCCCGGCAGCGCGACCGCGCCGTCGAGCGCGATCGCCTCGTCGCCCGGCTCCGGTCGCACATGGCTGCCGACGGCCGCGATCCGCTCGCCCTCGATGCGCAGCGTAACGCGCCCGGGCTCGAGCGCAGCGCTCGTGCCGTCCCAGATGCGCAGGCCCGAGAGCGCAAGCGCCACGCGGGAATGCTATCACGGTGCCCCGTGCCGACCGCCGAGACCGCGAGCGAGCTCGAAGACCCGCCCGTGCTCAATTGCGAGTTCGCGGCGCTGCTCGCCGCGACGCTCGCGTTCGGCCTGGCGCACTCCGCGTACTTCCTGCTGCCGAAGTACCTGGAGCTCGAGCTCGGCGCGAAAAA
>VGRW01000177.1 GCA_016875225.1 Deltaproteobacteria bacterium | reverse complement strand
GCCCGGAGCTCGCGCCCGAAGGCGCCGAGCGCATCGAGCAGATCGCCGGGCTGCTCTCCGGCTCGCCGGGAATCGCGCTGACACTTTCCGGTGGCACGTCCGAGAGCGATCTGCGCGTCCTTCGCGAGCGCGCGCTCGTGGCCGAGCTCGAGGCGACCTCGGGCGTGCGCGCTCTGGGTCGGCTCGGCGAGATCGGCACGCGCCGGGCCGTGCGCAACCACCTCGGCGCGAAGCTCGCGGGCCAGCCGGCTCCGGCGCTCGAGCCCGAGCAGGAGACCTGGCTCGAGGAGAAGGTCGCCGCGACCGCGATCGACGCCGCGGCGCTCCAGACGCTCGCCGCGACGCGCGCCGCGGCGGTGCACGGCCTGCTCGTGCGCGAGCACGGCATCGCCGAGCGGCAGCTCGTGATCGGCCCGCCGAGCACCGATCCGCCCGCGGCGAAGCCCGGCGTCGCGATCGCGCTCGGAGCGCCGAGGCGCTAGCCGCGCCCGCGCGCTAAGCTCGCCGTGTGTCGACGCCCTCGAGCCCGCAAGCTCCATCTCGATCTCACGCTCTCTTGCTCGAGAGACTCGCCCGCGCCTCTGCCGCGGAGAACGCACGAGCGCGCGCGAGAGAGTGGGCCGGAGCGACGGATGCCGAGCGCGTCGCCGCGTTCGTGGAGCTGTCGCGGATCTGCGCCGAACTAGCGCGAATGCGCGGTGCGGTGGCCGTGAAGCCTCCGCTTCCGGTGATCCGGATCTCCTCGCGCTAGGCCGATGAGTCCGACTGCGGCCCTCCCGCACGAGAAGATCCAGGCATTGTCACACTCCCTGGTGTCGGCCGGCATCCCGCACGCGTTTGGCGGCGCCATCGCTCTTCTCTACTGCGGCGAGCCGCGCGGCACGGTCGACATCGACGTGAACGTCTTCGTCCACGAGCGCGAGGCCGCATCCGTTCTGGAGCTGCTTCGGCCGCTCGGCGTCGCGATCGACGAGCAGGGGGCGCTCTCGAGCATCGCCCGCGACGGCCAGGTCCGGCTCGACTGGGCCGGCACCCCACTCGATCTGTTCTTCGCCTACGACGCGCTCCACGACGCCTGCCGCGAGCGCGCGCGGCATGCCGACTTCCTCGGGACGACGATCTCGGTGCTCTCCGCGGAAGATCTGGTGGTCTTCAAGGTGCTCTTCGATCGGCGCAAGGATTGGGCGGACATCGAGCAGATCCTTCACTCCCGAGGGGCGCGCTTCGATGCGGCCTACGTGCGGGCGTGGCTGGCGCGGATCGTCGGCGGCACGGACCCGCGCGCGAGCGCCTTCGAGGCTCTCGCGCTCGAGACGCGCGCGGGCTAGCCGCCGGAGATCTGCGCCAGGAAGTGGACCTCGCTCTCGGGTCGCAGGCGCTCGAGATGCGCTTCGGCGCGTGGGAGGATCTCGCCGTCGATCGCGACGCTGCAGTCCGCGCCGATCGCGGCGCTGATTCCCGGGTAGCGCGCTTCGAGCGCGGAAAGCAGCTCGCGCACGTCGCGCGCCTCGAGCTCGACCGAGTCGGCGCCTCCCACGAAGCGGCGCAGGCCGGAGGCGAAGAACACGCGCGCCACGTCACTAGCCCGCGCGGTCGATGGCCTCGAGCAGGCGCGGCGGCGAGATGGGCAGCTCCGCGAGCGTGACGCCCGCCGCGCGCTGCACGGCGTTCGCGACCGCGGCC
>VGRW01000176.1 GCA_016875225.1 Deltaproteobacteria bacterium | reverse complement strand
CCCCACGCCCTACCTCGGCGTGAAGCTGCTGCCGCAGATTCCGGTCGTTGCGGGCGGGCACGACGCGATCTACGCCAGCCCGAGCTATCAGCGCCTGCGCCGTCTGGTGCGATGGTGCGTCGAGCGGCGGCGCGCCGTGGTCGGCGCGACCGTGCTCGCCTCGGCCGTCGCCGGGCTAGGTCTTGGCCTGGTGAAGAAGCAGTTCTTCCCCAACTCGGACCGCTCGGAGCTGATCGTCGAGGTCTACCTGCCGCACGGCAGCGCCTTCAAGCGCACCGAGGCCGTGGTCGCCCGTGTCGAAGCGGCGCTGCTCGAGGAGCCCGACACCCAGCTCGTCGACGCCTACGTCGGCGCGGGCGCGCCGCGCTTCTTCCTGTCGCTGAACCCCGAGCGTCCTGATCCGGCGTTCGCAAAGCTGATCGTACAGACGGCAGACGCTGCGGCACGCGACCGGCTGAAGCAGCGCATGCGCGCGCGCATCGCTGCGGGTGAGTTTCCGGACGCGCGCGTGCGAGTCACGCAGCTCGTGTTCGGCCCACCGGTTCCCTTCCCGGTGGTGTTTCGCGTGTCCGGGCCGTCGACGGAGCGCGTGCGCGAGATCGCCGAGAGCGTGCGTCGGATCGCGTCCGGTCACCCCGATGTGCGCGACGCATTCCTCGACTGGGGCGAGCGCGCGAGCGCCTACCGCCTGGTGCTCGACCAGGACCGGCTGCGGCTGCTGGGCTTCACGCCGGCGGACGTGAAGCTGCAGGTGAACGCGCTGCTCACCGGCAATGCGATCACCGAGGTGCGCGACGGCATCCGCACCGTGCCGGTGCTGGCGCGCGCCATCCACGCGCAGCGCGAGAGCCTCGAGACCATCGGGGATCTCACGATCACCAACCACTTCGGCGTGTCGATCCCGCTCGAGCAGGCGGGCGCCTTCGTCCCCACGATGGAGGACCCCGTCCTGAAGCGGCGCAACCGCGAGGCTACGATCGAGGTGCGCGCGGACATCGCCGAGGGCACGCAGCCGCCCGACGTCGAGCTGGCGGTGTTCGCGCAGCTCGACGAGCTGATCGAGCGCCTTCCCGACGGCTACCGCATCGAGATCGGCGGTCCGGTCGAGGAGAGCGGCAAGGCGAATCAAGCGCTGTTCCAGCTGTTCCCGATCATGACTCTGGCGATGTTGCTCGTGATCATCCTGCAGGTGCGCTCGATGCGCATGATGTGGCTGGTGTTCGCGACCGCGCCGCTCGGACTGATCGGCGCCGTTCCGACGCTGCTGATCACCGGTCAGCCGTTCGGCTTCAACGCGATCCTGGGTCTGATCGGCATCGGTGGGATCCTGATGCGCAACACGCTGATGCTCACCGACCAGATCGATCAGAACCGGCGCGCGGGCGCGCCCGTGGACGAGGCGATCCTCGAGGCCACCGTGCGGCGCGCTCGGCCGGTGGTGCTGACGGCGCTGGCCGCCGCGCTTGCATTCGTGCCGCTCACGTTCTCGGTGTTCTGGTCGGAGCTGGCGCTCGTGCTGATCGGCGGAGTCCTCGCGGGCACCGCCGTAACGCTCCTCTTCCTGCCCGCGCTGTGCGCGCTCGGCCTGCGCGAGGCGGAGACGCGGTGAGATCGAGGAGTCGCTCGAGGTCACGCACACGCAGGACCGCTCTCTCCTGAACCACCCGGACTTTCAGGAGGCTTGTTGACCCC
>VGRW01000175.1 GCA_016875225.1 Deltaproteobacteria bacterium | reverse complement strand
CCCCCGTGTGAAGGCGCCGGCTCCGCAGCTCCCCGGCAACGACACGCATCGACACTCGCCCCCGTACCCGACTCGATCGGCCGGCACCGTACCAGCCCGCGCATTCCCCGGCAAGCGAGGCGCAACCGTCTTGAACCGTCGCGAAGCTTCGCTAGGATGCCCCGCGCGTGATTACATGGGATTGTGTCACGAGTGTTCCCCGTGCCAATGATCGAGTCGGATCCGACTTCGAGGCAGGTCGCACGGAGCGGCGGACGTCACTCGAGTAGAGCGAAGCGAAAGGAGCTTTCCATGGCAGGACGAACGGCGAAGAAGAGTGCGAAGACCCAGAGCGCCGGGGTCCCGAAAGCGGTACTCGAGAAGCAGAAGAAGTTGATTCCGATCCGCCTCGCCCAGGTGCGCGGCGAGCGCTCGCAGCGCTCCTTCGCACGCGAGCTCGGCGTGTTCCAGCAGAACGTGAACCGATACGAGAGCGGCACCACCCCCCACGCGGACTTCCTGATCACGCTGGCCGTGCGCGAGGGGATCTCGCTCGACTGGCTGCTGATGGGGAAGGGTCGCGCGAAGGGCTGAGCGCCCCGCTCCGCCATCGCGGAGCCATCCGCCCCCCCGATTGCCGTGGTTGGGAAGCCAGCTTCCACGCCACCGTGAAGACGCTGCGCGCGCCTGCGCGCGCAGCCCCGGCGCGGATGCGCGCGGAATCCCACGCGTTGCCGCATCCGGCGGCTTTCGCGGCATGAAACTTGTACCGACCTCCGCCCGGCGAGACCGACTCGCGTGGAGGCGTCGATGCGGATTTTCCTGGGGGTCCTCGCGGTCCTCCTGAACCTGGCGGACAACGCCACCACGTTCCTGTGTCTGCGCGCGCCGGTGCCGGGCTTCGAGGTGACCGAGGCCAACCCGGCCGCCGCCTGGCTCTTCGCGGCGATCGGGCTCGAGGAAGGGCTCGTGCTCGAGATGGTGATCTCGGCGCTCGCGATCGCGTTCCTGGTCGTGACGAAGCGCATCCCGCCGCGGATCAAGCTCGCGCTACTCGTGGTTCTCTCGCTGCTCCCGGGCTGGGCGGCGCTGAACAACCTCGAGGTGATCCAGGCCATCGACATCCCGCTGTCGTGGAGCTAGGGCGATGAACCGACTCGCTGCACTCGTGATCAGCTTCAGCCTCGCCGGGGGCCTGTCCTGCGCGATGCGAGCGCCGAGCGTGCGAGCGCCGGAGCTGCCGGCAGTGTCCGCCTCGGCCGAGCCGGCTTCCCGGGATGCCGCCGACGAGATCGAGGCCCTGCTCGCGCGTCACATGACGGGGCTTGCGCCCTTCGAGGTGCGCCGCACCGCCGCGGCCCTGGTTCGCGAAGCGAAGCGAAACGGCATCGAGCCTTCCCTGGTCCTCGCCGTGATCCACACGGAGAGCGGCTACTACAACTTCGCGCGCTCGTCGGTCGGCGCGCTCGGGCTGATGCAGATCATGCCCGCGACCGGCGAGATGCTCGCCCGCGAGGCCGGAATTCGCTGGACCGGGCCCGAGCTGCTCTTCGATCCCGAGCTGAACCTGCGCCTCGGGACGCGCTACCTCGCGATCCTGCGCGCGCGCTACGGCGACTGGACGCGCGCGCTCGCCGCCTACAACTGGGGCCCGGGCGAGATCGATCGCCGGCTCGCCGTCGGCGAGATCCTTCCCGACAAGTACGCCAACCGCGTCTACGCGCCCC
>VGRW01000174.1 GCA_016875225.1 Deltaproteobacteria bacterium | reverse complement strand
CCGGGCTCGCGATAGCGGCCCTGCTGGTGGCGAGTGCAGTCCGGCTCGTGCGCGAGTCGGTCGAGATCCTGCTCGAGGGCGCGCCGCGCCACCTCGACCTCGAGGCGATCGCGCGCGAGGTCCGGGAGCTCGCGGGCGTCGCGCGCGTCCACGACCTGCACATCTGGACGGTCGGCTCGCGCTTCCCGGCGATGAGCGCCCACGTCGACCTGTATCCCGGGGCGGACCCCGAGGCGGTCCGGCGCGCGGTCCATCAGCTTCTGCACCAGCGCTACGCGATCGCCCACACGACGATCCAGACGGAGTCCGCCCCGCCGCTGCTGCAGGTCGAGACTCCCCCGCTATAATGCCGCCGCCCCCGAACACCCCAGAAGGAATCGAAGCAGGCGAATGTCGAAAAAGGACCTGATCACCGTGAGTGGCGCGATCGAGAAGATCCTCGGCGGCGGGCGCTACGCCGTTAAGCTCGAGAACGGATCCGTCATCACCGCGCAGCTATCGGGCCGGATGCGCCGCTTCCACATCCGCGTGATCCAGGGCGACAGGGTTCAGTGCGGAATCTCCCCGTACGACCCGAGCCACGGCTTCATCACCTACCGCGAGCCGCCCGGCGGAGCCCCGCGACCGGAAGAAGCCGCGAAGAAGTAGCGCCGATCAGGTCGCGGATCGCTGGCCGCGGCCGATCTTCTTCCGGCCCCGGTTGATCTCGCGCAGCTCGAGCATCGCCGCGTCGGCGACGTCCTGACCGGCCACCTCGTCACGCTCGCGTGAGAGCTCGTCCATGTCGACCCAGGCCGCATACACCGAGCGGGTTCGCTCGGTGATGATGCCGGCCTTCAGAAGCGTCTTGATCAGCACGCGGAAGATGTTCGTGCCCTTGGTCATGGATGCGCGCCGATCGGCGTCGCCGAACGCTTCGAGCACGGCGCTTCTCACCCACTGCCAGTCGAGCCCGAAGCGGCCGTAGATCTGCTGCTTCTGCTCCGCGTTCACCAGGTTGAAGAGCAGCGTCTGGAAGCACTTCGCCGCCCAGAGCTCGACGCGCTCGTGCTCCTCCTCGGAGAGCTTCGGCACGGTGAGCTCCGCCCAGATCTTTCCGAACTTGTGGTGGAAGGCCTCGTCGGTCATGACCAGCTGCACGGTCCGCCGCAGCAGCGGGTCCTCGGTGAGCGAGTGGATCGTCGCGAACGCGCCCATCGCCAGCCCCTCGACCAGCATCTGCATGCCGACCAGCTTCTTGTAGACCTCGGGCGCGAGCACGAGCTCTTCGAGCAGGCTGCCGAGCGTGGGGCCGACCGCCAGCGGCGTGCCGAAGCGCGCCTTCACGTAGTGGCCGAAGGCGGTCACGTGGCGCGCCTCCTCGCGCGCCTGGTTCGCGGCGTACTCCTGCGCACCGGGGTCGCGCATGATCTGACACAGGCTGGCCGAGAGCGACAGCGCGCCCTGCTCGCCGTGCAGGATCGACGAGATCTGGAAGCGCGTGCTCTGGTTTGCGAGCTCGATCTGCTGCTGGGGCGTGAGCTTGTCGGCGACCGCGCAGTTCAGCTCGACGGTGAAGTCGCGCGGCATGAGCAGGCGCTCCTGCAGGTCGAACTTCTCGGAGAAGTCGAGATAGGCCGGGTCGTTGGGATCCCAGAAGTGGTCCTCGGTCGCGCTGATGATCGCGTCGAAAGCGGTCGAGCGATCGCCGTAGCGATCGACCTCGATCAGCGACTTGAAATCGTCGCGACCGACGGTGTTGTAGGCGGGGTCGTTTT
>VGRW01000173.1 GCA_016875225.1 Deltaproteobacteria bacterium | reverse complement strand
AAAAGCGTCCTGGTACGTGATCCACACCTTCTCCGGGCAGGAGGCACGCGCGAAGCAATCGCTCCTCGAGCGGGCCAAGCAGTTCAGCCGCGAGGGGGCGTTGGAAGAGATCGTCATCCCCGAGGAGGACGTGGTCGAGGTCGTGAAGGGCCAGCGCCGGACGAGCAAGCGCAAGTTCCTTCCCGGCTACCTGCTGGTGAAGATGCAGCTCGACGACGAGCTCTGGCACATCGTGAAGAACACGGCGAAGATCAGCGGGTTCGTGGGCTCGGGCTCGCAGCCCACGCCGATCCCCGAGGAAGACGTCCGCCGCATGCTGGGGCAGACGCAGACCTCCAAGCCAAAGCCCATGGTGAGCTTCGAGGAAGGCGAGACTGTTCGGGTGATCCACGGACCGTTCACGAACTTCTCCGGCACCGTGGGCGAGGTGAAGCCGGAGAAGGAGCAGGTGCAGGTGCTGGTAGCGGTTTTCGGTCGTGCGACGCCGGTCTGGCTCTCGTACGAGCACGTAGAGAAGGTCTAGGACATGGCCAAGAAAATGGTTGCGGTCGTGAAGCTCCAGTGCCCCGCCGGCGCGGCGAACCCGTCGCCGCCGGTCGGTCCGGCGCTCGGCCAGCACGGCGTGAACATCATGGAGTTCTGCAAGGCGTTCAACGCGCGGACGGCCGATCAGCAGGGCCTGATCATTCCGGCGGTGATCTCGATCTTCTCGGACCGAACCTTCACGTTCGTCCTGAAGACGCCTCCGGCCGCCGTGCTGCTGAAGCGCGCGGCGAAGCTCGCCAAGGGTTCGGGCGAGCCGAACAAGACCAAGGTCGGCAGCGTTTCGCGCAGCCAGGTCAAGGAGATCGCGCAGCTGAAGCTGCCCGATCTGAACGCCAACGACATCGACGCCGCCATGCGAATCATCGAAGGCACGGCGCGCTCGATGGGAATCGAGGTCGAGGCCTGATATGGCAAGAGGGAAGTCCTACCGGTCGATCGCCGAGCGGATCGAGCGCGAGCGCAGCTACACGTTCCGCGAGGGACTCGAGCTGCTCTCCGCGAGCAAGCGGGCGAAGTTCGACGAGACCGCCGAGGTCGCCTTCAATCTCTCCGTCGATCCGCGCCACGCGGACCAGAACGTGCGCGGCGCGGTCTCGCTTCCGCACGGCACCGGCAAGTCGGCGCGCGTGATCGTGTTCGCGAAGGGCGAGAAGGAGCGCGAAGCCCGCGAGGCCGGGGCCGACGCGGTCGGCGGCGACGATCTCGCCGCGAAGATCAACGAGGGCTGGCTCGATTTCGATCGAGTGCTCGCGACGCCCGACATGATGGGCGTGGTCGGAAAGCTCGGACGCGTTCTCGGTCCGCGCGGCCTGATGCCCAACCCGAAGGTCGGCACGGTGACGCAGGACATCGGTCGCGCCGTCGCGGAGCAGAAGGCCGGGAAGATCGAGTTCCGCGTCGACAAGAACGGAATCGTCCACGCACCGTTCGGCAAGCTCAGCTTCACCTCGGAGCAGCTCGGCGCAAACCTGCTCAGCATCACCGAGGCGATCGTCCGGGCCAAGCCGGCGTCGGCCAAGGGCGTGTACATGAAGAAGGTCTCGATCTCGTCGACGATGGGACCGGGAATCCGAATCGATCCAGCGGACCTGCAGGCGCAGCTCGCCAGCTAGGCGGAGGCAATCCATGCTCACCCGACAACAGAAGACCGAGCAGATCGAGGCGCTCCGCAACAAGGTCGCGGGAGCGAATTCGCTGATCGCCGTGGATTTCCGCG
>VGRW01000172.1 GCA_016875225.1 Deltaproteobacteria bacterium | reverse complement strand
TTTCTACGACTGGACGCGCATGACGGAGGAGCTCGCGGCCGAGGCGCCGTTCTGGGAGCCGGATCGCGCGCACGGCTACCACGTGAACACGTTCGGGTTCCTGGTGGGCGAGATCGTGCGGAGGGTCGCGGGGGAATCGATCGGCGCGTTCGCGCGGCGCGAGATCACGGGGCCGCTCGGCGCGGACTTCCGCTTCGGGACCGGGCCGGAGCACGCGGGGCGCGTCGCGGACTACCTGCCGGGGGGGCTGTACCGCGAGGGCGCGGGCGAGGCGGCGCCGGTCGACCCCGAGTACCGCACGCTGCTGCACCGCGTGTACGCGAACCCGGCCGGCGTGTCGGGAATGGGCACGGTCAACACCGAAGAGTGGCGGGCGGCGGAGCTTCCCTCGACGAACGGCCACGCGAGCGCGCGCGGCGTGGCGCGGCTCTACACCGCGCTCGCCTGCGGCGGCGCCGCGGACGGCGTGCGCGTGCTCGAGCGCGAGACGATCGACGAGTCGATTCGCGAGGCGTCGTCGGGAGAGGACTTCGTGCTGCGCAGGCCCACGCGCTTCGGGCTCGGCTTCCAGCTCACCATGCTGGAGCGCCCGTTCGGAAAGTCGGCGCGCAGCTTCGGGCACTTCGGCGCGGGCGGCGCGCTCGGCTTCGCCGATCCCGAGGCGCGGCTCGCGTTCGGCTACGCGATGAACGCCGCCGGGCCGCGCTTTCGCAACCCTCGCGTCCGCGGCCTGCTAGAGGCCGTCGCGGGCGCGATGCACTAGAAGCCAAAGGAGACCCGACATGCGTCGAAGCCCGATCCTCCCCGCTCTGCTCTGCGCAGCGCTCGCCGTCGGCTGCGCGGCGTCGCGCTCCGACATCGAAGGCCTCTACACGGGACCAGCCGCGCGAAACACCGGCGCCGCTCCGGTGAGCGTCGTCTTCGTGTTCCGCCACCTCTCGCAGCAGCACGGCTTCGACACCATCCCGAAGCTGAAATTCGAGGGCGTGAAGGACTTCGACAACTTGTTCCGCGACGCGCTGCGAGAGATCAGCAACGTCTCGCGCTACGAGACGTTCACGGAGCTTCCCGACGACGTGAACGATCCCAAGCGGCGCGAGAAGCTCGCGACGGCGCGATCGAACGCGGACTACGCGGTCGAGCTCGAGCTGCTCGAGGAATCGTCGTTCAAGCAGCAGTTCCTGAGCGCGACGATCAGCCTGCTGAGCCTGACCGTGATTCCCATGCCCTACGACTGGAACTACACGATACGCGCGGATCTGAAGGGCAAGGACGGCACGCTGCGGGCGTCGTACCAGCGCAGGGCGACGCTAAGTGACTGGATCCAGACGTTCCTGATCTTCGTCTACCCGTTCCACCCGATCGAGGGAAAGCGCGAGCAGATCTACTCCGAGTCGCTGCTCGACATCTTCCGCGAGATCGAGTCGGAGAAGATCCTTCGCTAATCGCGGCGCGAACCTACGGGATCAGCACCACCCGCCCGAACGCCGCGCGGCTCTCGATGTACGCGTGCGCGGCGGCGGCCTGCGCGAGCGGGAACGTGCGGTCGACGACCGTGCGCAGCTCGCCGCGCGAAAGGTCGCGCAGGATCGCGTCGAGCATCGCGCGGACGCGCGCGGTCTGGAACGCGACCTCGGCGCCGAGGAACACGCCCGTGAGCGAGCGGTTTCCCTGCGAGAGCGGCGCGGGGTCGACGCGCAGATCGCCGCGGCTCACGTTTCCGACGCTGATCGCGCGCCCGCGGTAGGCCAGGCATGTGAGG
>VGRW01000171.1 GCA_016875225.1 Deltaproteobacteria bacterium | reverse complement strand
CTTGGCGCGCAGCACCTTCAGCGCGTGCGCCTTGTTCTTGTGCTGGCTGCGCTCGCTCTGGCACTGCACCACGATCCCGGTCGGGAGGTGCGTGAGGCGCACCGCCGAGTCGGTCTTGTTCACGTGCTGCCCGCCCGCGCCCCCGGCGCGGTAGGTGTCGATGCGCAGGTCCTTCTCCTCGTCCAGATCGACGACGATCTCGTCGCCGATGTCCGGCACGATCGAGACCGCGGCGAACGCGGTCTGGCGCCGCTTGTTCGCGTCGAACGGCGAGATCCGCACCAGGCGGTGGATGCCGATCTCGCTGCGCAGGAAGCCGTAGGCGTTCTGGCCCTTCACGGTGAGCGTGACGCCCTTCAGGCCCGCCTCCTCGCCGGCCTGGATGTCGATGATCTCGGCCGCGAAGCCGTGGCGCTCGCACCAGCGCAGGTACATGCGCAGCAGCATCTCCGCCCAGTCCTGCGAGTCCGTGCCACCCGCGCCGGCGTTGATCGAGACGATCGCGTCCTTGGCGTCGTGTTCGCCCGAGAGCATGCGCTCGAGCTCCGCCGCTTCCACGCGATCGCGCAGCTGTGACACCGAGCGCTCCGCCTCGGCGACGGCGTCCGCGTCCGACGCCTCGCTCGCGAGCTCGAGCATGAGGTCGGCGTCCTCGGCGAGCTCGTCGGTCTCGGCGAAGAAACCGAGCGCGCGCTCTAGGTCGCGCTGCTCGCGCAGCGTCTTCTCGGCGCGCTCACGGTCCTCCCAGAGAGCCGGATCGGAAGCCGCGCGCTGCAGCTCCTCGAGCTTCGCCTGCTTCGCGGGAAGGTCAAAGATGCCTCCGCAGCTCCGCGAGTCGCTCGCGCAGCCCCGGCAGCTCTTCCCGAAGCTCGCGAATCCTGGCGCTCAAGTCTTCGGACACGGACTCCCCCTTGGCGAGTTCCGTTCATAGCAAATGAGCCCTGGCGGGGCATGCCTGCGAGCCGGAGATCAGTCCAGCGGCTCGACCCAGTTGACCGCGCGCAGCGGCAGGCTCGGCTGGTCGAGGGTCGCGCCGAGCCGGTCGTTCGCCTTCAGGCTCTCGGCGCCGAACAGGTAGCGGATTCCGACCAGCGCGATGTGCTCGGTCAGCTGCTCGCCCTCGGTCGTGGTGTCGTAGTACGCGCCGCGATAGGCGCCGAAGCCGTGCCACCCGCCGCTGATGCGCCGGTCGTAGCGCAGCGCCCAGTCGATCGCCCACATGTCGTCATTTCCGTCGACCGCGTCGTTCGCGTTGGCAAACGAGGTCGCCAGCTCGATGCGGCTGTCGTCGTCCAGGAAGTACCGCCCGACGCCGCGAACCACGTAGGCGGGCCGGAAGTTCTCCTCGGTGTCCTCGACGTCACCGCTAACTCGCGCGGCCTGCAGGTACAGCGTAGCAGCATCGAGATACGCCTGACCTTCGACACCGATCCAGGTCGCGTTCGTGTCTCCGCGGTAGCGCTCGGTCCAGCCGCGCCCGCCTCCGCCGAAGATGCCGACCAGCCCTCGCGCCGGATCCCGCCAGCTCAGATGCGCGCCTCCGAAGATCATGCTGTCCTGGTTGTCGTCTCCGCTCGTGCTCGCGTAGTTCTTCTCGCCCGAGACGTCGATCTGCGTCGAGAAGCGCTCGCCCAGCGGAACCGCGATCGACCCGGAGCCGCCGATCAGCGGGTAGCTCTGGTCGTCGGTCTCGTCCGGGCCGGACTCCTCGTTCGATTCCTCGAGCAGACTCCAACCCGCGCCGCCTCGATCGAGCCCGCCGTGAGCAGCTCGCTCGCGAGCCCGAAGGAGGAAGTGAACGACGCCGCAAGAAGACCGGTCAGAAGCGCAATCCGAACTCTCATCGCATGTCTCCCATCGATGAGGACTCCATCGGACCGACCCGCACGGTTCTTCAGCGAGAGACACCCGAAGGATTCGTCGAC
>VGRW01000170.1 GCA_016875225.1 Deltaproteobacteria bacterium | reverse complement strand
CCAGCCCATTCCCGCGCCCGCGCAGGCGCCGTTCACGGCCGCGATCGTGACGGCGGGCATCTCGTGCAGGAGCGTGCAGATGCGGAAGTGGCGCGCTTCGAGCACCGCATCCCGTCCGCGGCTCGGATCGGTGAAGTGCTGCAGGTCGGCGCCCGGACAGAAGCCGCGCCCCTCTCCGGTCAGCACCAGCACGCGCAGGCGTGAGTCCGCCGCCGCCAGCGAGAGCGCGTCGTGCGCCTCGACCACCATCGCGTTCGTCATCGCGTTCAGGCGCTCGGGTCGCGCGAGCGTGAGCGTCGCGATGCCGTCGTTCACCTCGTAGCGCAGCGTCTCGTACTGGGTCATGCCGGGAGTCTACGCCCTCGCGCCACGACCAGGATCGGGCGGAGCAGCGCCGAGAGGTCCTCGAGGGGATTTCCGTCGACGACCAGCACGTCCGCGCAGAGCCCCGCGCGCAGCGCCCCGGTCACGCCTTCCAGGCCGAGCGCGCGCGCGGCGTCGGACGTCGCGGCGCGAAGCGCCTCGACCGGCCGCAGCCCCGCCACGCGCGCAAAGAGCGCGAGCGCCTCGGGCAGCCGGTGGTGCGCGACGTTGGGAATTCCCGCGTCGGTCGAGGCAATGAACGGAACGCCCGCGCGACGCAGCGCCGTGTAGGCCTGACCGATCCGGGTGGCGAACTTACCGGGCGTGCCGTCCTCGGCGAAGAAGCGCGCAAAGCCGGTGTTGATCGTGGGCGAGACGAACGAGCCGGCGCGTGCGATCAGCGACACGAGCTCCGGCGAAGGCGGTGCGCTCGCACCCGGCTCGCCCATGAACGAGCAGTGCTCGATCGTGCGCACGCCCGCGCGCGCCGCGCGCTCGATTCCCGACGTGCCGTGGCAGTGCGCGGCGACGTGCCGGCCGTGCAGCCGCGCCTCGGCGACGACGGCGTCGAGCTCGTGCGACTCGAACTGCGCGTCCGACGGGTTCGTTCCCGCGGTGAGCACGCCGCCCGTCGCCATCACCTTGATCAGGTCCGCGCCGCGCTCGACCTGGCGGCGCACGACGCCGCGGATTTCAGCCGCGCCGCGCGCCTCGCCGCCCCAGAACCAGCAGTGCCCCTGCGGCGAGGTCACGGGCTGCCCGGCGCAGAGCAGCCGCGGGCCGGGGATCTCGAAGCTCGCGATGCGATCGCGAAGCGCGAGCTCGCGGTGCGCGCCGCCGCCGAGATCGCGCGCGGTCGTGATTCCCACCGCGAGCATGTCGCGCGCTCGCGTGGCCATGGCCGAGAACGCGGCCTCCTCTCCGATCTCGAGCTGCTCCGCGGGGGAGCGGATCGCAGGGTCGAGCGTCATGTGCACGTGCGCGTCGATCAGGCCCGGCAGTGCGACCGCGCCGTCGAGCGCGATCGCCTCGTCGCCCGGCTCCGGTCGCACATCGCTGCCGACGGCCGCGATCCGCTCGCCCTCGATGCGCAGCGTGGCGCGCCCGGGCCCGAGCTCTGCGCTCGTGCCGTCCCAGATGCGCAGGCCCGAGAGCGCAAGCGCCACGCGGGAATGCTATCACGGTGCCCGGTGCCGACCGCCGAGACCACGAGCGAGCCCGACGACCCGCCCGTGCTCGATTGCGGGTTCGCGGCGCTGCTCGCCGCGACGCTCGCCTTCGGGCTGGCGCACTCCGCGTACTTCCTGCTGCCGAAGTACCTGGAGCTCGAGCTCGGCGCGAACCCATCGGAGATCGGCGGGATCTCCTCGCTCACCTGGTTCGCCAACGTCGCGCTGGTCGGGTTCGTCGGAGTCTGGATCGACCGCCGCGGGCGGCTTCCGCTCGCCTACGGCGGAGCGGCGCTGATGACGCTCACGAGCCTGGGCTTTCTGCGCGTCGACGCGCTCGGGCCGTGGCTGGTGTTCCTGCGCGTGCTGCACGGCTTCGCCTTCACGCTCTTCTTCGTCGCCGCCTCGACCCTGGCCGCAGACCTGGCCCCGCCCCGCAAGCTCGGCCAGGCGCTCGGGATCTTCGGCGCGATGATGGTCTCGACCAACGCGCTCGCTCCGGCCGCCGCGGAGTGGCTCGCGAACGCGGCCGG
>VGRW01000169.1 GCA_016875225.1 Deltaproteobacteria bacterium | reverse complement strand
GGGGTAGGCGATCTCGTAGCGAACGGGGTAGGGCAGCAGTCCGAGCGGCCCGAGCAGGGGGAACGTCGGTGTGATCGGGAAGAACGGCAGCCCGAGCAGCTTGGCGAGCGGCTGTGCGTCGTAGAGCAGCGGTGCCTGATCGTCGGCTCCGACGATCGCGACCGGAATGATCGGAACGCGGTGACGCAGCGACTCCTCGACGAAGCCGAGATGGAACGACTGCAGCACGTAGCGATCCGCCGCGCGCTTGCGGATCCCCGCCATGCCCTCGGGGAAGATCAGCACGAGCTGCTTCGCCTCGAGCAGCTCGCGCACGTTCTCCCGGCTTCCGATCACCTGCCCGACGCGCGCGTAGAAGACGTTCACGAAGGGAAGCGAGCCCGCCCAGCGATCGACCACCGTGCGGACCAGCCGGGGTGGCTGGCCGGCGAGAATTCCGTCGGCCACCACCATCGAGGCGTCGAACGGCAGCAGCCCGCCGTGATTCGCGGCCAGGATCGCCCCTTCCTTCTCCGGAATCACGGCGTGGCCGGAGCTCTGGACGCGGAACCAGTACTTGTAGAGCAGCTTGAAGAACGCGAGCGCGTTTCTCGCGACACGCGGCGACGCGCCGAACTCGTCGTACGGTCGGCCCTCCAGTCGACCGAAGAGCTGCGCAAGCCGATCGTCGTCTCTTCGCGTGAGCAGAAGACCCGTCAGGCGGTCGAGGGTGCCGGCCGCCTCGTCCCGGTCCTCGAAGCTCGGCAGCTCGGGAATCGGCGGACCGAGATCCGGCGCCTCCTGGGGAGCTTCGCTCGCGCGCCGCGGCGGCGGGGTTCTCGCCTCGGTCACGATCCGCATGCTGGTCTCGCGCAGGCGAAGCAGATAGGGGAGCGTGCCGTCGCCCTGCGAGAACGGATCGCTGCCGAGCGCGGGGCCCCCACCCGGTGCGACGTCGTCGACGCTCACGAGCGGACCCGCGTCGGCTCGCGCGCGATCAGCTCGTCGGCCACCGCAGCCATCCAGCGCGCGGCGGTCGAGCGCGGCGCGTATTCGAAGATCGTCTTCGCGCGGCTCTGCGCCTCGTCGATCAGCACCGAATAGCCGAGCACGGTCTGCGCGATCTGCTTGGGAAAGTGCAGCCTCAGCTTCTCGAGAATTTCCGCCGCCATCCGCGTATTCCGATGGAAGGTCGGGACGACGAGCGAGATCTCGAGCGCGGGGTGGGCGAAGCGAGTCCGTACCATCTCGACGGTTCGCACCAGCTCGGCCGCGCCGTCCAGGGCGAGGTAGGTGAGTGGAACCGGGAGCACGATCTCGCTGGCCGCCAGCAGGGCGTTCAGCGTCACGACCCCGAAGGACGGCGGCGCGTCGAAGAGCACGAAGTCGTACGCGGGCGCGCGCTCCAGCGCGTCGCGCAGGCAATGATTCTCCTCGCCCCGGTACGCGGCCGCCTCCTGCGGGAAGAGCGCGAGCGACTTGTTCGAAGGGATGATGTCCAGATTGGGGTGGCGCGCGCGCATGATCGGCAGCGCGGGGCGCGTGTCCTCGCCGAGCAGCGAGTCGAGCAGGAGGTTCAGCGCAGTGCGACGCGCCGCACCGACGTCGACGCCGAGCACCTTGCCGAGCTGGCCCTGCGCGTCGAGGTCGATCAGCAGAACCCGCTTGCCACGCTCGCGCGCCAGGTAGTCCCCGACGCTCGACACCAGCGTCGTCTTGCAGCTGCCCCCCTTCTCGTTGATGAAGGCGATGCGGCGTGCGATGACTTTCTTCCCCCCGGCGGAGCGCATCGACCGACGCTGCGCCCCGATTGCCTTGTTATTCCCTGGGGGACGACATGTCAATCATCGCGCGTCACACGTTCGAGTCGGGAGCGAAGCGACGCCGCTACGTCGGCGGTGTGCGCGAGGCGAACCGGGGTGATCGACACCCGACCGCTGCGCACGACGGAGAGATCCGTGAGCGCCCCGACCGCGTCGGAGTCGCGCAGCGCTCCGTCGAAGTCGTGCACGTAGAGGTCTTCGGCCTTGCGGCGGAAGAGCCGATCGTAGCCGACCGCGGCGAGCTCGGTCACGACGCGCGGCGTCTCGAC
>VGRW01000168.1 GCA_016875225.1 Deltaproteobacteria bacterium | reverse complement strand
CAAACATGGTCGGGCCGCTGGCCAGCGCTTGACTCGTCCGCGCGCGCGCGCAGCTGAACACGCGCTGCACGAGCGAACCGACCCGCAGACTCTCAGCCACCGATGCGCGCGGGTCGTGGCTGTGCGTTGACGCACGACGTCAGGTCGGCGCCGACCCGCCGGACGCTTACGGCTGTAGCGCTGGTGGTTGCCGCCGTGCTCGGCCGCACGCTCATCAGAGGCAAGAGCATGCCGCTGCCCCGCGACCGCGGATCGCGTCCGTCGCCGCCGCGCTGCTCGGCCCCATCCCCCCACGCTGATTCCGCCGAGTTCGACCGCAACTGCGAGCCTCGCCCGACAGTCCGTGGCGCAGCATGCCGCTGCGCAGCGAGATCCACGCCCGGCGTCGACGCGAGCCCGAACGCGGTGCTCTGCACCAGGTCTTGCTCGCTCACCTCGAGACGTTCCTCGAGCGCGCCCGGGCTCCCGATTCGGGCCACGGCCTGCCGCGTTTCGTCGAGCGCGAGCTGCGTCGCTACCTCGAGTGCGGCCTGCTCGCCCACGGCTTCGCGCGCGTCCACTGCTCGCGCTGCATGCGCGACGAGCTCGTAGCGTTTTCTTGCAAGGGCCGCGGCTTCTGTCCCTCGTGCTGCGGCCGGCGCATGGCCGACACCGCCGCGCACCTCGTCGACCACGTGTTCCCCCACGCGCCCGTGCGCCAGTGGGTGCTCTCGTTTCCGTTCCGCATCCGCTTCCTGCTCGCCTCGAGCCCGCGAATGTGCGCCGCCGTGCGCGGGATCTTCACGCGCACGCTGCTCGGCTGGCTCGAGCAGCGCGCACTTGCTTCCGCTGCTGCCGGGGGATCTGCGCGCCCGCGTTCGGGTGACTCCGAGCCCGCCTCGCGCCGTGAGCCCCAGTTCGCCGCCCGCTCCGGCGCCGTGGTCTTCGCGCAGAGGTTCGGGAGCGCGCTCAACTTGAACCTGCACTTCCACGCGCTTGTGCTCGACGGCGCCTTCGTCTCGCCGAGTGAGCGCCTCGCGCCGAGTTTCCAGCCCGCCGCGCCGCTCAGCGATGCCGACGTCGCCGAGCTGGTCGAGCAGCTCGCCCGGCGCATCACGTGCTACCTCGAGCGCCAGGGCCGCCTGGCGCGCGCGCACTCGCCGGCCGACGCTGACGAGCCGGTCGAGCACGACGCTGCGCTCTTCGACCAACTCTGCGCCGCGTCGATCCAAGGCGGCGCCGCGCTCGGGCCCGAGCGCTCGCCGCCGCTCGCGCGCCTGGGCCAGCGCCGCCCGCCGCGCCCGCCGCCGCTGCCCGGCTCGCTGTGCGCCGACCGCGACGGCTTCTCACTGCACGCCAAGGTGCTCGTGCCCGCCGGCGAGCTCGAGCGACTCGAGCATCTGTGCCGCTACGTGACTCGCCCGCCCATCGCGACCCAGCGCCTCGCGCTCGCACCCGACGGGCGCCTCGTCTACGGCCTCAAACGACATTGGCGTGACGGCACGTCGGCGGTCTCGTTCGACCCGCTCACCTTCATCGAGCGGCTAGCGGCACTCGTTCCCTCTCCGCGCGCCCATCAGCTCACTTACCACGGCGTGCTCGCGCCGGCCTCCGCCTGGCGTGATCTCGTCGTGCCCAAGCGCGCGCCCGCATCCACTTCGCCTTCCTGCGGCCCGCTCGCTCCCAACTCGCCGGCCGCTCCCAGCACCTCCGCCCGCTCCCACTCGCGGCGCTCGACCTGGGCCGAGCTCTTGCGGCGCGTCTTCGCCCTCGACGTCCTCACCTGCCCGCACTGCGGTGGCCCCCGCCGCCTGATCGCACAGCTGACCGACCCAGTCGTCGTTCGCAAGATCCTCGCGCATCTCGGCCACCCGACCGAGCCTCCACGCCCCGCACCCGCCCGCTCGCCCGAACTGCTCGACTTCGCCTGAGTCGCCGCCCTTCACCTCGCCGAGCACGCTCCTCGCCCGCGACCCGCGCCGGCGAGTAGGTCCGGTCGTGTCCAAAAAGCCCGCACCACCGCCCCAGCGGGCCTCGCCAGCCTCGCAAACCCGGCCCACCGAGCCCCGAGCTGGCCTCGGGAGGCCGCTTGACGCATCGGCGCCCCGCGGCGAACCTCCACCTCGCGGTCGACGAAGGCCGCCTCCGGCCGAAGTCATCCGCTTGGCCGTCCTATCCGCCCAGCCCAGCCCGCGCATCGAACGCTCCGTGCGCTCGAGGGG
>VGRW01000167.1 GCA_016875225.1 Deltaproteobacteria bacterium | reverse complement strand
GGGGGGTGGTCGACACGTCGCGCGCGCGCGCGGAGCTCGGGTTCGACCCCGTCTACACCACCAAAGAGGCGTGGATGAGCTTCGTCGTGGCCCGCAAGCTCCGGGGCTATCGGTGAGAACGGCGGACCCGACGGACGCGCGCGAGCGCGCTCGGCTCGAGCTACTGGAGGAGCTTCGCGCGTCGGTTCGCGCGCTGCGCAGCGAGCTCGAGCAGCGCTTCGGGATTCGCGACGCAGGCCCGCCCGAGCGCGAGCCGAGCGTCGAGATCGAGGCCGAGCCCGGCGTCGGGTCGGCCGAGGCCGCCGCCGGCCTCTTCGAAGGTCTCGGTCGCCAGCTTCGCACCCGCCTCGACGGCGTCGACGTCGTCAAGCTCTACGAGGCGCTGCGCGAGCGCGTCTCGATCCCGGGCGCAGCGGACGTCTCCGCCGAGGTCGACGAGTTCGGGCTCGACGCGCGCTTTCTGTCTCGCGCGCGCGGCTGGCTCGACTGGCTCTTCGACTCCTGGTGGCGTGTTCAGGTCACGGGGATCGACCTCGTCCCTGAGACGGGTCGGGTGCTCTTCGTCGCCAACACCGCCGGAATCCTGCCGTGGGATGCCCTGATGGTCGCGCACGCCGTCGAGCGCCTGCACCCCACGGGCCGGCGGCCGCGCCCGCTCGTCGCCGACTGGCTCGCGACGCTGCCGTTCTCACAGTCGCGGCTCGCTCGCCTCGGCGCGGTTCGCGCCTGCGCGGAGAACGCCGAGCGGCTCCTGCTGGCCGACGAGTGGGTGATCGCGTTCCCGGAAGGGCAGAAGGGCGCGCTCAAGCCGTTCCGCGAGCGCTACCGACTGCGTCGCTTCGCGCGCGGCGGCTTCGTGCCGCTGGCCGCGCGTCTACGCGCCGCCATCGTTCCGGTCGCGGTGGTCGGGGCGGAAGAGGTCTATCCGATCGTGTTCGAGCCGCGGCTGCTCCGCAGGCTTCTGGGCGTCCCGATTCCGGTGACTCCGACGTTCCCGCTTCTCGGACCGCTCGGCTTGATCCCGCTTCCCAGTCAGTGGCGGATCCGCTTCGGCGAGCCGATCTGGTTCGACGACGTCGCGCCGGAGCGAGTCTCGGACCCGCTGTACGTGAACCGCACCCGCGAACAGGTCCGCGGCGTAATTCAAGCTCTACTTGAGGAAGAGCTTCCACGGCGCCGATCTATCTTCTCTTAGATCGTGCTCAGCTGGTAGGATCTCGGCCGGGGAAGGGACCCCGTCAGGGACGAACGCTTGCACGTCGTCTTGCGCCTCGGGACTGCGTCGCTGCTCCTGCTCTTCGCGCTTGGTCAGCCGTGCGCGGCGAGCGCGCAAGCCGAGGCGCGACCCGTCGTGATCGAGCTCGCGCGGGGCAGCGAAGCCTGGGTCGAGCGGGGACAGCTCGTCTGGCTGCGAAACGATCTCGCTCCATTGCGGCGCGTGCTCGCCGAGTTCGGCGTCGGTCGCGGTGCGGTCGCGCCGACGTTCGCTCGGACCCGGGAGGATCTCGAGGCGGAGCACGCGCGGGCGGAGCGCCGCAGCGGACGGCGGGTGCCCGAGCTCGCGCTCTTCTTCACGCTCGCGGTCGAGGCCGGGGTCGACGCCGAGTCGCTCGCGGCAGCGCTGGCAGATCTGCCCGGCGTGGCGAGCGCCCGAGCCTGGCCGCGCGCCGCTCCGCCGCCCTACGACATCGAGCCACCCACGCCCGACTTCACCAACCTGCAGAGCTTCAAGGCCCCGGCACCCGCGGGGATCGGGTTCGATGCATTCGCCGGAATCGCCGGAGCGGACGGGCAGGGGACTCGCTTCGCGGATCTGGAATACGAGTGGGCGCTCGCACACGAGGATCTCGAGATACCCGAGAGCGCGCGAATCCCCATCGGCACCGAGCAGAACCCGTGGCCGGATCAGGGCAGTCATGGCAGCGCGGTGCTCGGCATCCTGTCTGCGCGCGCGAACGGCTACGGCGTGACCGGTCTCGTGCCCGCGTCGCAGGTGCACGTCGCCGCGTGCAGCACGGTCGAGTACGGCTGGAACGTGGGCCGCGCGATCGAGCAGGCGATCGCGGCGTTCGGTGAGACGGCGGGTCCGGGCGACCTGATCCTGATCGAGCAGCAGATGTACGTCTGCGGGGCCGACGGATCGAGCGGATCGCAGCTCGGCGCGGGGCCGGTCGAGTGGTTTCCAGCGTGGCGCGCCGCAATCGCCACCGCCACGGCGCTAGCCCGCATTTCTCACCACGGTGATCCGTAGGTGGTCGCGGTGCGCTGCGAGGGCGTCGGCGGTGGTGGCTCGGCGGCCGAGGGCCAGCGGCGGCCTTCGAGGGGATGGCGGGCCGTTCGCCGGC
>VGRW01000166.1 GCA_016875225.1 Deltaproteobacteria bacterium | reverse complement strand
GACTTCGTGCACGTGTCGGACATCGTGCGCGCGAATCTTCTCGCGCTGCGCTGCGAGGCCGCCGGCGGCCGCGTGTGCAACGTCGGGACCGGCCGGCCCACGACGATCCGGCGCGTGGGCGAGCTGCTCGCCGAGCGGCTCGGGCTCGAGATCCGGCCCGAGATCACCGAGCGCTTCCGCGCGGGCGACATCCGGCACTGCTTCGCCGACCCGACGCACGCGAAGCGCACGCTCGGCTTCGAGGCGCAATTGCGGCTCGAGGACGGAATCGACGAGGTGATCGCGTTCGTGCGCAGCCAGCGCCCCGAGGACAAGGTCGAGAGCGCGCAGGCGGAGCTCGCGCGCCGGGGCCTGTCGCGGTGAGCGGGAGGTCCGCGCGACCGGGCCGGAGCTCGATGACGGGATTCGGCCGAGCCGATGGTCCACTCGGCCTCTCGGCAGAGGTGCGAACGGTGAACTCGCGCCACCTCGAGGTGCGGGTGAGGCTTCCGCGAGAGCTCGCCGCGCTCGAGCGCGAGGCGCGCGCGGAGGCATCTCGCTTCTTCGAGCGCGGGCAGGTGGAGATTTCGGTGCGCTTCCCGAAAGAGGGCGAGCTCTCGCCGCGTCTCGAGCTCGACCTCGACTCCGCGCGCCGCTACGCGAACGCCGCGCAGGCGCTGGTGAGCGAGCTGCAGCTTCCGTCGGATCTCTCGGCCGCCCGACTTCTGTCGCTTCCCGGTGTCGCGCGCCTGCGCGACCCCGAGCTCGAGATCGAGGCGCTCGAGGCCGGACTGCTCGAGACGATCTCGAGCGCCTGCGCGGCCGCCGCGGAGATGCGCGGCCGCGAGGGCGAGGCGCTGCTCCGCGAGCTGCGCGGGAGGCTCGCGCGGATCGAGGCGCTGGTCGGCCAGGTCGAGACGCGCGCGGCTGCGGTTCTGGCCGGGCTGCGCGGCCGGCTCGAGAAGCGCCTCGCAGCGCTCGCGCCCGAGCTCGAGACCGACCCCGCGAGGCTCGAGCAGGAGGTCGTCCTCTACGTCGATCGGCAGGACGTCACCGAGGAGACCGTGCGCCTGCGCAGCCATCTGGAGCAGTTCGCCGAGACGCTCGACGCGCCGGGCGCGGTGGGCCGCAAGCTCGAGTTCGTGCTGCAGGAGATCGGGCGCGAGACGAACACGATCGGCAGCAAGTCGGCCGACGCGGCGCTGTCCCGCGCCGTCGTCGATCTGAAGACGGAGCAGGAGAAGCTGCGCGAGCAGGTCCTGAACGTAGAGTGAAGCTCTTGAACGTCGGCTATGGGAACGTCGTGGTCGCCGCGCGCGTCGTCGCGGTGGTCGGCCCGGCCGCCGCGCCGATCCGGCGCCTGCGCGAAGAGGCCGGCCAGCGCGGCAAGCTCGTCGACGCGACCCAGGGGCGCAAGACGCGCTCCGTGATCGTCACGGACTCCGATCACGTCGTGCTCTCCGCGGTTCAGCCCGAGACGCTGGCGCTGCGCCTGGCCGGGCGCGACGACCCGGGTCTCGAGCCGTGAGCCGCGTCCGGCTCGGCAACGTCTTCGTGGTCTCCGGCCCGTCGGGCGTGGGCAAGAGCACGCTGGTCCGCCGCGTGCTCGAAGCCGACCCGGGCGTTCGCTTCTCGGTCTCGCACACCACGCGCCGCCCGCGTCCCGGCGAGCGCGACGGCGTGGACTACCACTTCGTCGACGCAGCCGGATTCCGCGCGCTCGTCGCGAGCGGCGCATTCCTGGAATGGGCGGAGTACCAGGGCAACCTGTACGGGACCAGCCGCGCGGCGGTCGACGCGCCGACCCGCGAAGGCTTCGACATGATCCTCGAGGTCGAGGTGCAGGGCGCCAAGCAGCTCCAGGCGCGGCTCCCCGATGCCGTGCGGGTCTTCATCCTGCCGCCCTCGCTCGAGGTGCTCGAGGCGAGGCTGCGCGAGCGCAACACCGAGGACGACGTGGTGACGCGTCGGCGGCTGGAGATCGCGCGCGAGGAGCTCGCCTACGCGGAGCAGTGTCAGCATCGGATCGTGAACGACTCGATCGACAAGGCGATCGACGAGCTGTTGCGCGTGATCCGCGACGCGCGGCGCGAGCGCGCCTAGATGCCGCGCATCCACGAGATCGTGGAGCAGGTGCAGGGACACTTCCCGGGCGTCGACGTCTCTCTGCTCGAGAAGGCGTACGTGTACTCCGCCAAGGTGCACCAGGGGCAGATGCGCCTCTCCGGCGAGCCCTATCTGACCCACCCGCTCGCGGTCGCGGAGCTGCTCGCGGAGATGCGGCTCGACCACGTGACCGTCGCCGCGGGGCTTCTGCACGACACGGTCGAGGACACGCTCGCGACCGACGCCGACATCCGGGCGCAGTTCGGGCCGGAGATCGGCGATCTGGTCGCGGGGCTGACCAAGCTGTCCAAGATCGAGTTCCAACA
>VGRW01000165.1 GCA_016875225.1 Deltaproteobacteria bacterium | reverse complement strand
GACGCTCTTCGCGACGACGGTGGAGCTCTCCGAGCAGGCCGCCGAGCCGGGCAGCGCGGGCTAGCTCGCGCCGGACCTGGCGAGGATGCGCTGCGCCTGCAAGAGGTGCGGGCGGTCGAGCATGCTGCCGTCCAGGGCCACGGTGCCGGCCCGTGGAGCGGCCTCGAACGCCGCGACCACGCGGCGCGCGTGCGCGAGCTCCTCCGCGGTCGGCGTGAAGCCGCGCTGGATGATCGGCACCTGGTCGGGGTGGATCGCGAGCTTGCCGGTGAAGCCGTCCTGTCGCGCGCGCGCCGCGCTCGCCTCCAGGCCCGCCAGGTCGCGGAAATCCGGGTGGACCGTGTCGAGCGGCTGCACGCCGGCCGCGACCGCGGCGGCCAGGCAGAGAGCGCGCGCGAGCTGGTAGACGAACGCGAGCTCGCCGTCCGGACCGCGATTGGTGGTGGCTCCTAGCGCGGCCGGAAGGTCTTCGGCGCCCCAGGTGAGCCCGTGCAGGCGTGGGCTCGCTCCCGTGTAGCTGCCCAGCTGGAACAGCGAGCCCGCGGTCTCGGTCGCGACCGGCAGGATTCGCGTCGTGCCCGGCGCTACGCCGTCGCGCGCCTCGAGCGCGGAGAGGTAGTGATCGAGCCGGACCACGTCGGCGGCCGAGCCGGTCTTCGGCACGACGATTCCGTCGGGCGCGCCTGGCACGACGGCGGCCAGATCCGCGAGCGCCTCGGCCGAGTCGAGCGGATTGATCCGAACGAAGATCGCAGGCCTGCGCGGACTCATGCGCGCGCCGAGGTACTCGCGGACCAGACCGCGCGCGTGCGGGCGCCGCTCGGCGGCGACGGCGTCCTCGAGATCCAGGATCAGTGCGTCCGCGCCGCAGTCGTCACCCTTGGCGAGCTTGCGCTCGCTGTCGCCCGGAACGAAGAGCATCGCGCGGAAGACCACTGCCGCAGCGTAGCCGAATCCGTCCGATGCGGGACTCGTCGCGGCTCAGGGTCGGTTGCGGAAGCTGTCGCCGACGACCAGCTCGCGGTCCGAACGCGTCACGAGCGCGAGCGCGGTCTTCTCGTTCGACTTCACCACGAAGACCTCGCCCACGACGTCGTCCGGCACCATCATCATCTCCGACGAGAGCGGATCGCGGGCCGGTCGTCCGGCGCGGAACACGACGAGCCGTCGCCCCGGCACGACACCGCTTCGCGTACCCTGATCGAGGATCACGAAGTCGCGGTCGCCGACGCGGAGCCGGTAGGGCTCGAAGGCGACGATCTCGCCCCGCACCGCCTGGTCGACGTGCACCTCGGTGATCGCGTCGGGCTCCTCGACGAAGGGCATCACGCGGTCCCCGGGCTCCATCTCCGCCCACGACTCGGTGATGCGCATCCACGAGGTCTCGGGCAGAAGCTCCGTGACCTCGGCCTTTCCGAGCACCTGCACGAAGTAGCCCAGGCGCTCCCCGGTCTCGGGATGGCGCAGCTCGCGGCGGATGCGGAAGACCGTGTAGGCGTCGCCGACGTGGGCCTGGCCCTCGCCGACACTGGCGATCGAGCGCTGGCCCTGGACGATCCAGTAGTTCTCCTCGTGATTGCCCATCAGCGCGCCGCTGGTCTTCAGCGCGTCGTCCGTGACGAAGCTCAGGCCCTGCAGCGTCGGGATCGCGAGCTTGAAGTCGTCGGTCACCTGCGTTCCGTCGAGCGACGCGAACGGGTCCGGCTCTTCGGAGGGCTCGACGATCTTGCGGGCTTCGGGCGCAGGCGCCTCGGGAGCCGGCGCCGCGGGCAGCTCCGCCTGCGCCTCGGGGGCGAGGCCCGCCGCGGCCAGCCGGGCGGCCTCCTCGGGGGTGAGCTTGCGCATCATGCCCTCGGAGATCCAGATCAGCTCGCCGGGGTAGATCCGGTGCGGATTGGCGATCTCCGCCTCGTTCTCCTTCCAGACCGACGGCCAGATCCAGGGAGTGCCTAGGTAGGTCTGCGAGATGGCCCAGAGCGTGTCGCCCTTCTGGACCTTGTAGATCTGTCCCTTCTTGCCGTCGGGTGTCACGCCCGTTCCCTGCCCCTGCGCGACGCAGAGACCCGGCAGAACCAGGACGACGGCCAGCACGATGGAGCGCAGCGAGGACATGGATTCCCCTTTCCTCGACGCGCATCGGCAGCGCCTACGCGAGCCTTTAGGCAGGAATCCGGTGCCGGTTCAGCCGGCTTGGAGCTGCTTCAGGAGCTTCTCCGCGGCGTCGCGCTCGGCGAAGTTCGAGCTCTCTTCGAGGGCGCGCTTGAGCTCCTCGACGGCGCGGTCGCGCTCGCCGTTCTTCTCGTACGCCGAGGCGAGGTGGAACCGGACCGTGCCCCGAAGCGGGTGGCCGCTGGGGTAGCCGTCGATCGACTCCCGGAACAGCGCGATCGCGGCCGAGGGGATGCCTTTCTTGTACATCACCCAGCCCAGCGTATCGGCGATGCTCGGGTCGTTGGGCATCGCGTTCTTCGCGTCCTGCGCCAGCTGGAGCGCGCGGTCGA
>VGRW01000164.1 GCA_016875225.1 Deltaproteobacteria bacterium | reverse complement strand
CCCTGCCCGAAGCGCGCGCTCGCGTTCGGGTACTGGAGCAGCCGCAATGGGAAGGTGACGAGCGAGATCGCGGCGCCGGGCAGATCGAGCAGGTACTCGAGCGGCCGCGGCAGATCGCGGTGCCGAGGCCCGTTCGCATGCGGGCCGAGCGCGAGCCAGGCGAGCCGCGCGCGACGGTCGGCCGTCGCCGCGGCGCCGTAGACGGCGTACGGGTTCTGGTCCGGATCCGTGAGGATCGCGACGGCCTGTCGCGACACGGAGTCACCCTTGGGGGCGAGCTTCGGGACCTCGCCAAGCGTCGCGAAGAAGCCGTCCTCGTCGCCGCGCGCAAGCGGGCCGAAGCTGGACAGGAACGCGAGCTCGCCGCCGAGCTCCGGAGGCGCGCCATCCGCTCGCCAGCCTGCCGCGCGGGCGGCAAGAGGCTCCGCCGCAGCCACGAGCGCCTCGCGCGCGAGCTCGAGATACGCGTCGCGCGAGCTCGTCTCCAGGCTCGGCGGCGCGAGCTCGTACATCTGGAGCGAGCTTCGCACCTGCGCGTCGCGGCGCGCGAGATCTGCGCTGGCACGCTCGAAGAGCTTCGCAGCGGGACGGCTCTCGGGCCGGCTCGCGAGCGCTCGCCCCGCCAGGATCCGCGCTCGCGCGAGCTCGCGCGCATCCAGCGCCTCCTCCGCACTCGCGAGCGCGCGCTCGTAGCGCTCGGCTTCGAGCTTCGCGCGGTAGCGCTGCGCGCGCGCGGCGATCTCGGGAGCGCGCGGATCGTCCGGATGGCGCGCCAGCCAATCGTCCCATGCGCGCAGCGCTCGCCGCTCGCGAACGCTCGCTCGAGGCAACTTGTGCGCCGTGAGTAGCGTCGCGAGCAGCGTCCGAGTCGCGTCGATCGGATTCAGCAGGCCGGTGAGCAGGAGCTTCGAGGCCGGCTCGACGATCCGGTTCACGAGCGCGCCCGCCTTGAAGCGCCGGTCCGCGGCGAGATCCGCGTCCGCGCTCTCGAGCGGGTCGCTCGCGATCACCCGCTCCAGGCGAAGCCGGATGGCGGGATCCAGATCGCCGCGCGAGAGCAGGTCGCGCGAATGCGCCGGAAAGGCGTCGCTGCCGTCGCAGGCGGCCACGATCTCCGCGGCGTTGTCGACCAGACCCGAGGGCGCTTCCCCTCTCGCGTCGAGCAGCTTCTCCTCGCGCTCGAGCGCTGCGCTTCGCGACAACGCCTGGTCCGTTCGGCCCGCGAGCGCCGCGGCCGCGACGCGCACGGCCATTCGCTCGGCGTCGTCGGGCAGGGGCGATCGCGCCGGGCGCGCGTCCAGAAGCGGCTGCAGCTCTGCAGGTGTCGGCGCGCGCGTGCACGCGCACGCGCAGACCGCGAGCGCCATGGCGACGGCGAGCCTAGCGCGGGACACGTTCCTCGTGGACCTGCATGGTGAAGCCGAGGAAGGCCTCGAGCTTGTGCGCGCCCTCCAGCTTCTCGACGCTGCCGTCCTGCTGCGCGACGACCTCGTAGACGCGCGTCGCGCCGTGCGCGTACTCGTCGAAGGTGGTCGCGTCGAAGCCGAGCGACGGTGGCGGAAACCTCTGCGCGTATCGGCGCGAGAACGCCGCGTACAGATCGCCGAGCGCGAGCAGGTGGCGGTTGTGGTACTTGCTCTCGCCGTGAACCCGCACCAGCGCTTGCGCGCTCTGCAGCGCGGCGGGCTCGTAGCGGGGGTCGAGCGCCGCATGCGCGGCGAGCGTCGCGGCCTCGGCGACGTCGACGCGCTCGAGCTCCTCGTCGACGACGTGGCGCCAGTGCGTGGTTGCGACCTCCGAGCGCAGCGCGCCGAGCACCTCGCGCTGCGTCGCCCGGGCGTCGGCGGCCTGCTCGGGCGTCGCCTCGGGTGGGGGTGCCAGCATCCGAGCGTCCTCGAGCCGTGCGTTCACGTTCCGCCCTGCGCGCGCGGCATCGGCCAGCTCCGAGCCGAGATCCGTGACGCGCGCGTAGTGGCGCCGCGCCAGGTCGTACTCTCCGATGCGCTCGAGCGCGCGCGCCTTGGTGAACCAGACCACGTCGGTCGCGTAGCCCGAAGCCAGCTTCTCGGGATGCGCAGTCTCCAGCGACTCGAGCCGTTCGAACGAGACGCGGAACACGTTCTTGCCAGTGAAGTCGCGCGCCGGCGCAAAGCGATACGTGTCGTCGTCGACGTGAAGCCTCACGACCGCGACCACTTCGAGCAGGTCCTGCGTCGGCACCAGCGCGGCCGGCGGCTCTACGCTCGCGCATCCGCTCGCGAGCGCGGCGCAGGCGAGCGCCAGGGCCGCGAGCCCCGCTCGCGCGCGGCTCAAGGTCGTGCTTTCCGCCGCGCCGCGATCAGGTTCAGCATCTTCTCCGTCGCGATCACAGCAGCGGCCAGCTGATCCGGATCGACCCCGATCGTGCTGAACGGCTGCGCGCGCGCGCTCGTCTGCCAGCTGATCAGCGTCTCGACCAGCGCGCCCGTCTTTCCGCCGGGCGGGATCCGGACCTTGTAGTCGACCAGCTGCGGCAGCTTCAGGTCGAAGCCGCGCACGGCCTTGGCGAGCGCCTTCATGAACGAGTCGTAGCCGCCGTCTCCGGAGGCGGAGGCGGGGG
>VGRW01000163.1 GCA_016875225.1 Deltaproteobacteria bacterium | reverse complement strand
TCGGTCGGCGGGGTATCGTCGGGATGGAGCGCACCGCGCCGCAGCAGGACACGTGAAGACACCGCCTGCGCGGGGATCTCGAGCCCGCCGACTGGAATCGTCGCCGTGAAGAACAGCGCGAGATCATCGACACCGGGGGTCTCGCGGATGGCCTCGACCAAGGGCTGCGCGATCGATTCGCCACCGAAGCCCGAATTCGGTGCGCCCGCGTAGATCGCGGCCGACCCGTCGAACCGCCGCGCGACCCATTCGTCCATCGAACCGACCGCGCTCTGGACGATGCTCAGGAGTCCGACGAGCAGGCCGACGACGGTCGCGATCGCGGCCATCGAGGTCGCCGCGCCCACCGGTCGCGCGAGGATCGACAGGCCGATCAGGCCGCCGATGCGAGGAGCCCGCGCGAGCAGCGGTCGAGAGCTCGAAACGAGCTGGCGCAGAACGTCCGTCCCCGAGAGGATCAGAGCGAGTAGCCCGAGCAAGACGATCCAGAGCAGGCGGGACAGTGCGCCCATCGCGCCCGGCGCGAAACAGAGCGCCGCGATCGCGATCGCGGTTGCCGCCACGTGAAGAAGCGACCTCCGTCGAACCGGACCGACGCCCTCCGGCGCCTGGCTGTTCGTCATGACCGCGAGCGGCGAGCTCCGCGCCACGCGCAGCGCTGGCGGAATCGCCGCCGCGAGCGCGACGCCGAGCCAGACGGTGAAGGCCATCGCCAGGGTGGATGGCGCGAGCGAGAGGGCATCGATCTCGACGTCTCCGATGTGCTCCGACAGAAGCGAGAACGCCCGCACCAGAGTGGGCGACAGAAGCACTCCGCCGCTCATGCCCACGACGACTCCGAGCGCGGACAGGAAGAGCGCGTCCAGCAGCACCAGCGCGAAGAGCCCGCGCGTCGTCACGCCCACGCACTGCATCAGCGCCAGCCGCCGCACGCGCGCTCGGACGAGCTGCGAGATCGCCGCGTACGAGAGGACCGACGCGAGCAGGATGCCGAGGGCGGGTACGCTCCAGAGCAGCGCGTCCAGCGTTCCGAAGATCGCCTGCACCACGCCCTCCGACCGCGTCGCTCGCCGCACCGTCGCTCGCGACCCGATCGCCGTCTGCACGCGCTCGATCACCTGCTCGCGCTCGTCGCGCTCGACGACGAGGTCGATCCGATCGACGAAGCCTTCAGCAGCGACGAGCTGCTGCAAGGCATACACGTCCATGACTGCGATCTGCCCGCGGTAGGCGCGTCCGAAATCCCCGTCGGTGATCAGGCCCGCGATCTCGAGCTCGTGCCCGCCGGTAGCCGCGCGTATCGGCAGGGTCGCCCCGAGCTCGAGGCCGAGCCGCTGCGCCAGCGTCGCAGTGATCAGGATCGAGTCGGGGCTTGCGAGCAGTGAGAGGGGGTCGCGGATGACCGCCTTCTCCCTCTCGACCTCGAAGTCGAAGCTCTTGCGCTCGGCCAACAGATCGACGCCGAGCACGTGGAGGGGCACACCCGCCGGATCGGACGTGACGATCCGGACGGTCTCGCCGATCAGCGGCGATGCCTCGAGCACGCCGGGGACCGAGCGGACCCGCTCGACAAGCTCCTCGGCAACTCCGCGCTTCGGTCCGATGACCTCGACATCGGACGCTCCGACGAGAGCAGATGCGGTGCGGACGAGCTCCACGCGCACGCTTCGCGAGGCGACCTCGACCGCGACGGCGAGCGCGGCGCTAGTCGCCACCGCACCGATCGCGAGCGCCGCCAGTCCTCTGTGGCGAAACAGGTTCATTCGCCGGGATATCGTCAGATAGGTGAGCGCGGTGGCGATGCGCTCGCCGACGACGGATCTCACTCGGCGCTCCTGCCCGCCCCTGGTTCGGGAAGCGCTCCCGTGTCGGAGACGATTCGTCCATCCCGGAGTTCGACGACCCGACTCACGTAGGCCGTCGCATCCGGGTCGTGAGTGACCATCAGGGTGGTCGTGCCGTGCTTCCGCGAGAGGTCGCGCAGGAGCATCCAGATCCTGATTCCCGACTCGCTGTCGAGGTTGCCCGTCGGCTCGTCCGCGAGCACCACGTCGGGCCGGATCGCGAGCGCGCGCGCGATCGCGACTCGCTGCTGCTCCCCGCCCGAGAGCTGATCGGGGAAGTCGTCGCGGCGCTCGCCGAGACCGACTTCATCGAGCAGCTCGTCGACGCGCGCGGTGGTCTCTCGCTGGCTCGTGCCGTCGAGCCCGAGCGGAAATGCGATGTTCTCGGCGATGCTCAGCATGTCGAGCAGGTTGAAGGACTGGAAGATCACGCCGCATCGCCGCCGGCGATAGAGCGCGGCCTCACCGCGCGTGAGGCTCGAGAGGTCCGTCTCGCCGACGCGAACGCTCCCGGATTCGGGGTCGATCAGCCCGGCAAGAACGTGCAGCAGGCTGCTCTTTCCGCTTCCCGACTTGCCGCGCACGCACAGGAACTGACCGCGAGGAACCGCGAGGTCGACACCATCGAGCGCAACACGCCGCCCCGACCCCGCGGGGTAGACGACTCGGAGGCTGCGTACGTCGATGAAGCTCGGCATGCGGTGATCGGGGCGCGCTGCGTCCCGATCGCAGAGAAGCAAGTTCGGGTCCGGGCTCTCATGCGCCCCGGGCGCGCCCTGCGCTCCGCACGCGCGGCGCACGTCCTAAGGCCGCCAGAATCGGTCGCCGCTGGCGCGCGCAGCTACATGCAGGCTTGGAGCGGGG
>VGRW01000162.1 GCA_016875225.1 Deltaproteobacteria bacterium | reverse complement strand
TGCGCCCGAGCTCGGCGCTGGCTACGTCGAGCTCCTGGCCGCGAACCCCGGCGTCGACCCGTGGCTGCCGCCCAAGGGCACGCGGCTGGTCGTTCCGGCCGCGAGGCTTCTGCCGAGCGGGCCGCGCGAGGGCATCGTCGTGAACGTGGGCGATCTGCGCCTGTACTACTTCGCCAAGGACGCTCCGGTTCGCTCGTTTCCGATCGGCATCGCCAAGGACGGCTACGCGACACCGCTCGGCGTAACGACGGTCCGCGCGAAGCGCGAGAACCCGACCTGGATTCCCGGCGAGTCCGCGCGCCGCGACGACCCGAAGCTCGCGGCGCGGATCGAGCCGGGGCCGGACAATCCGCTGGGCTCGCACGCGCTGTATCTGGGCTGGCCGACCTATCTGATCCACGGCACGAACGATCCGCGCGGCGTCGGGCGGCACTCGAGCCGCGGCTGCATCCGCCTGTATCCCGCGCACATCGCGGAGCTCTACGCGCTGGTCGCGCCGGGAACGAAGGTCCGCGTCGTGAACGAGCCGGTGAAGCTGGGCTGGATCGGCGGGGAGCTCTACTTGGAGGTGAACCCGGACGCGGACGATTCGCTCGAGCTCGACGAGACCGGAAAGCTCCCCACGACGCCCGTGTCCAGGGAAGTGCGCGCGCAGGTCTCGCGCGCCGCGGGCAAGCAAGCGCCGCGGCTCGACTGGACGAAGGTCGACGCGATCGCCCGCGGCCGCTTCGGAATTCCGTCGCGAATCACCGGGACCGCGCCAGCGCCAACGCCAGCGTCCGCGCCCGCGCAGGCGCGAAGCCGCTAGCGTGTTCACGCTCTACACGACGCCGCTCTCGGCGAACGGCCGCAAGCCGCTCGCGCTCGCGGTCGAGCTCGGGCTCGAGCCCGAGATCCGACACGTGAACGTGTACCGAGGCGAGGGTCGCAAGGCCGAGTTCCGCGCGATCAGCCCGCTCGGAAAGATCCCCGTCCTCGTCGATGGATCGCTCACGCTCAGCGAGTCGAACGCGATCCTGATCTACCTGGCGGAGCGACACGGCGGCTCGCGGCTCTGGTCGGACGAGCCACGGGCGCGAGCGGAGATCCTGCGCTGGCTGTTCTGGGAGGCCTCGGCCTGGCAGCCCGCGCTCTCCGCGCTCCTCGCGCCGTGCGTCGGGCACCGGCTGCTCCCCGACGTCGTGCCCGCGCCGTCGTCGCCGCCCGATTGGCGCGACCCGGCGATCGCGCCTCTGCTCGCTCTTCTCGACGACGAGCTCGCCGGGCGGGAGTTCCTGTGCGGGTCCGCGCTCACGATCGCCGATCTCTCGGTGGCGGGAATGACGACCTACTTCCGCCACGCGGGGCTCCCTTCGCGTGACTGGCCCGCGCTCTCGCGCTGGATCGGCCGGATCGAGTCGCTCGACGCCTGGCGGGCGAGCGCGGATCCGGTCTGGGCTTGAGCTCGTGCAGACGGGAACGCTGACCGCGCTCTCGGTCCTCTTGGCGGCGCTCGGAGTCCTCGCTCTGCTCGCGACGCTGGTCCGGCTGCTGCGGATCCGGCTCTTCGCGGCGGCGCGCTCGGCGTTCTCGGGCGCGCTGCTGCTCGCCGTCGCGGCCGCGCTCTTCCTGGTCTCGTCGAACCTGAACGGCTACGCGCGCCTCACCCACGAGGAGACGGTGGCGGAGATCGGCTTCGAGACGCTCGGGCCGCAGCTCTACCGCGCGACGCTCGCGCGCGAGCCGACCGGCGCGGCGCAGAGCTACGCGCTCGCGGGCGACGAGTGGCAGCTCGACGCGCGCGTGCTGAAGTTCAGCGGCCTCGGAGCTCTGCTCGGGCTCGATACGCTCTACCGCCTCGAGCGCCTCGGCGGCCGCTACCGCGAGCTGGAGCAGGAGCGCACGGCGCAGCGTAGCGTCCACTCCCTGGCCGAGGCGCCGATCGTCGATCTCTGGGCGCTCGCGCGATCCAAGCCGCGCTGGCTGCCTTTCATCGACGCGCTGTACGGCAGCGCGACCTACCTGCCCATGGCGGACGGCGCGCGCTACCGCGTGACGATCGGCCCGTCGGGTCTGGTGGCGCGGCCGATGAACGAGGCGGCCGAGCAGGCCAATCGCGGCTTTCGCTGAGCGGGTATGCTTGGCGGCCGTGGGATCCGCAGGCGCGACGGAAGAGCAGGCAGCGTGACGACGCGCGAGCGCTGGCGCCAGATCATCTTCGAGGCCGACACCGCGCCGGGGAAGGCCTTCGACGTGGTGCTTCTGGCGCTGATCCTCGCCAGCGTGCTGGCCGTGATGCTCGAGAGCGTCGCGTCGGTTCGCGCCGCCGCCGGCGCCGAGCTGCGGGTCGCCGAGTGGATCTTCACCGTGCTCTTCAGCGCCGAGTACCTCGCGCGCCTGGCCGTCGTGGAGCGGCCGCTCCGCTACGCCAGGAGCTTCTTCGGGCTCGTGGACCTGCTCGCGATCCTGCCGAGCTACATGTCCCTGGTGCTGCCGGGCGCCGAGTCGCTGCTGGTGATCCGGGCCTTCCGACTGCTGCGCGTGTTCCGCGTCTTCAAGCTGGGCCGGTTCCTCGGCGAGCAGAACCTGCTGCTCACCTCGCTGCGCATGAGCCGCGCCAAAGTGCTGGTCTTTCTCGCGACCGTGCTGACCCTCGACCTGATCGTCGGATCGGCGATGTACCTGATCGAGGGGCCGGAGTCCGGCTTCACGAGCATTCCCACCGCGATGTACTGGGCGATCCCC
>VGRW01000161.1 GCA_016875225.1 Deltaproteobacteria bacterium | reverse complement strand
CGGAACGGGTCGGCCCAGCGCGTCGCCGATCCGCTGCAGGAGCTCGAGCAGCGTGGTTCGGACTCCGCGGCCGACGTTGATGGTCTTCCCGGCCAGCGCCGCCGGTGCGTTCGCGCAGGCCCGGTTCGCCGCGACCACGTCGGCGACGTACACGAAATCGCGTGACTGCAGACCGTCGCCGAAGATTCGCGGTCGCTCGCCGGCGCGCAGCGCAGCGACGAAGCGGGGAATCACTCCGGCGTACATCGAGCTCGGGTCCTGGCGCGGGCCGAACACGTTGAAGTAGCGCAGCGCGACGGCCTCGAATCCGAACAGGCGCGCGTACTGCTCGCAGTACAGCTCGCCGAGGAGCTTCTGCAGCGCGTAGGGCGAGCGTGGATCGCAGGGCATGTCCTCGCGTTTCGGCAGCTGCGGACCGTCGCCGTACACCGCCGTGGAGCTGGCCAGGACGAAGCGGCGGGAGCCGGCTCGGCGGGCGGCCTCGAGCGCGTGCAGGGTTCCGGTCGCGTTCACGTCGTGGGTCCCGACCGGGTCGTCGACGCTTTGTGGCACCGACGCGATCGCGGCCTGGTGGTAGACGACCTCGCAGCCGAGCGCCGCGCGCTCGAGCGCAGGCAGGTCGACCACGCTGCCACGGACGAGCTCGATCTCGCCTGCGACCTCGGAGAGGTTCTCGGCTTTGCCGCTGCTCATGTCGTCGAAGACGCGCACGTCCTCGCCGGCGTCGAGGCAGGCGCGAACGAGGTGCGAGCCGATGAAGCCGGCCCCGCCGGTGACCAGCACGCGCAAGGCTAGCTCCGCGCGGCCAGCGCGCTCTTCCGTCCGCGCTCGAGCTCGGCGTCGACCATCAGCTCGACGAGCTCGCGGAAGCTCGTGCGCGCCTCCCAGCCGAGCCGCTCGCGCGCCCTCGAGGGATCCGCGAGCAGCGTGTCGACCTCGGCGGGCCTGAGCAGTCGCGGGTCGGTGCGCACGTGGTCGCGGTAGTCGAGCCCGACGCGATTGAAGGCCAGCTCGCAGAACTCGCGCGGCGTGTGGTGGCGGCCGGTGCCGACGACGAAATCCTCCGGCTCGTCCTGCTGCAGCATCCGCCACATCGCCTCGACGTACTCCGGCGCGTAGCCCCAGTCGCGCTTCGCGTCGACGTTGCCGAGCTCGAGATGCTTCGCCTGGCCCAGCGAGATCCGCGCCGCGCCCTCGGCGATCTTGCGCGTCACGAACTCCCGACCGCGGCGCGGCGACTCGTGGTTGAACAGGATTCCCGAGCACGCGTACATCCCGTAGCTCTCGCGGTAGTTCACCGTGATCCAGTGCGCGTAGAGCTTCGCGACCCCGTAGGGGCTACGCGGGTGGAAGGGCGTGAGCTCGTTCTGCGGCGTCGCGCGCACGCGCCCGAACATCTCGCTCGAGCTGGCCTGGTAGAAGCGGATCTTCGGGTTCACCAGCCGGACCGCTTCCAGCATTCGCGTCACGCCGAGCGCCGTGAACTCGCCGGTGAGCAGCGGCTGGCTGAAGCTCGTGGGCACGAAGGACTGCGCGGCCAGGTTGTAGACCTCGTCCGGCTCGACCTCCTGGACCAGGTTCACGAGCGAGAGCTGATCGAGGAGATCCGCCTGGCGCAGCTCCAGCCGGTCGACCATGTGGCTGATGCGCTCGAAGTTCTCGCTGCTGGAGCGCCGCACCATCCCGATCACGCGGTAGCGCTTCGAGAGCAGGAGCTCGGCGAGATAGGAGCCGTCCTGACCGGTGATCCCGGTGATCAGCGCGGTGCGCGTCTGGTCCATGTCAGCGGCTTCTCGTGTGGGTCGGTCATCTCGGGTTCCGTGGGAGTAGCAGACGGGCCGTCCGGGCGCGATCGGCCGCGCGCGCCCGCCCGGATCACGGGCCGGCGCTCCTGGCCGCGCACCACCAGCGGTAGCAGAGCATCGTGACCAGCGCGGTGTGGAGCGCTGGATTGGCCGCAGCCGCTTCCCAGAGGCGATTTGCGCCGCCGGGCAGGAACGGGTCCGGGAAGCCCGGCGTGCCCTCGGCCAGAAGCGCGCGCAGAGAGCTCGCGAGCTTCGGGTCGCGCAGCCACGAGCGCAGCGGGATTCCGAAGCCCCGCTTCGGAGCGACGCAGACCTCTTCCGGAAGGTGGCGGGCGGCGAGACGCCGCAGCAGGTGCTTGTTCCGGCCGTCCTTCGCGCGCAGCCGCGACGGCACGCGCAGGCCGAGCTCCACCATCCGGTAGTCGAGAAAGGGCGAACGGAGCTCGAGCGAGTGGCGCATGCTCATCCGGTCCACCTTCACCAGGATGTCGTCGAGCATGTAGCTGCGCAGGTCCGTGCGCTGCGACTGGTCGATCGGGCTCGCGCCGCGCCACTCGGGAAGTCGCTCGCCGTAGCGGCGCACCAGCTCGTCTGCGTCCATGCGCAGCGCGGGGACCAGCACGTCGCGCGGCCAGTCCTCGAACGCGTACAGCGTCGCGCCGATCCCGAAGCGCCCCACCGGCTCCGCCAGACGCCGGCCGAACCGACGCAGAATCGTGTCGGGCCGCGCGACACCGGCGAGCAGCGCGCCGGCGGAGCGGCGCAGCGCAGCCGGCACGGCGTCGAGATGGCGCCAGCGCCAGGCGCGAACGTGGGCCGGGTAGCCGCCGAAGACCTCGTCGCCCGCGTCTCCGGTGAGGACCACGACCAGATGCTTGCGCGCCTCCGCGCAGATCAGCGCGGTGGGGAGCGCCGACGTGTCGAAGCACGGCTCGTCGAAGTGGCCCATCACGGCGGGGAGCTCGCTCATTCCCCGGCGCAGATCCACGTCGAGTCGCTCCATGCGCACGCCGAGCCTGCGCGCGGTCGCCGCGGCAAGCGGAGTCTCGTCCTCGGCCTCGCCGCCGAACCCGACCGTGAAGCACGCGAGGCCAGTACGCTGCTTCGCCGCGGCGGCCGCGACGAGTCCGGAATCGATGCCCCCGGAGAGGAAGACGCCCCC
>VGRW01000160.1 GCA_016875225.1 Deltaproteobacteria bacterium | reverse complement strand
GGGGTGGAGTTCGGGCTCGGCAAGGACATCCAGCTCGCCGCGCAGGAGGTGCGCGACAAAGTCGCGCGCGCGCGCCGCGATCTGCCCGCAGAGCTCGAGCCGCCTACCGTCGACACCTTCGACCCGTCGTCGATGGCGATCCTCTGGATCCCGTTCCGCACCGACCGCTCGGCGGTCGACACCAGCGAGTACGTGCGCCGCGAGGTCCGGCCGGTCTTCGAGACGATCCCGGGCGTCGCCGGGGTCATGGTCTTCGGCCGGCGCGACCGGAACCTGCGCATCTGGCTCGACGGCGAGGCGCTCCGTGCGCGCGGTCTCGCCGCGAGCGACGCGCTCCGCGCGCTGCAGAGCGAGCACCTCGAGGTGCCCGGTGGAATCGTCGAGAGTCGGCTGCGCGAGTACACGGTGAAGACCGAGGCCGAGTTCGAGTCGGTCGCGGAGCTCGAGAAGCTGATCGTGGCCTATGTCGACGGCGCGCCCGTGCAGCTTCGCGACGTGGCGCGCGTCGAGGACGGCTCCGAGGACGTGCGCATCGAGGCGCACTACAACGGCGAGACGTCGATCGGCCTGGGCATCCAGAAGCAATCCGGTGGCAACACCGTGGCGATCGTCGACGAGGTCAAGCGCCGGCTCGACGAGATCCGCGCGATCCTGCCCAGCGGCATCACGATCGAGGACGAGCGGGGCTTCGTCGACTTCTCGCACACCGTGCGCGAGGCGGTGAGCGAGACGCTCTTCTCGCTCGCTTTCGGCGCGTTGCTCGCGGTGTTCACGGTGCTGGTCTTCCTGCGCCGCGCCCGGCCGACGCTGATCATCGCGGTTTCGCTGCCGATCTCGCTGGTCGCGACGTTCGGGCTGGTCTGGCTGGCGGGCTACACGCTGAACACGATGACGCTGCTCGGCATGGCGCTCGCCGTCGGCGTCGTGATCGACGACGCGATCATCGTGCTCGAGAACATCGAGCGACACCGCGAGGCCGGCGAGTCCACGCGCAAGGCGGCGGAGATCGGCGCGCGGCAGATCGCGTTTGCCGCCACCGCGGCGACGGCGTCGGTGATCGCGGTGTTCCTTCCGGTCGTCTTCGTCGAGGGGATCGTCGGCAGCTTCTTGGGCGAGTTCGGGCTGACCGTCGCCGGATCGGTCGGTCTCTCGCTCTTCGTCGCCCTCACGCTCACGCCGATGCTCGCCTCGCGGATGGGCGCGCCGCGCGAGCGCGCGCACGGCGGCGTGTACCACCGCCTGGAGCGCGCGCAGAACGCGCTCGACGCGTACTACACGCGCGCGCTCGACTGGACACTCTCGCACCGCGCGGCCTCGTTCGGCCTGGCGCTCGGCGCGTTCGTCGCCGCGATCGGATTCGCCTCGCGGCTCTCGACGGAATTCTTCCCGCCCTCGGACGAGGGCATCGTGATGGTGCGCACCGAGGCGCCGCAGGGCACCACGCTCGAAGTCGCGCGCGAGTTCCTGGCGCGCGACGAGGCGTGGATGCTCTCGCAGCCCGAGACGGAGGGGCTCTTCTCCTCGGTGGGGATGGGCAACGGCCCGAACATGCCCGGCCGGCCGAGCGAGGGAATGATGTTCGCGACGCTCGCCCCGCTCTCCGAGCGGAAGCGCAGCGTGCACGAGCTGATGGACGCGGGTCGCGAGGCGCTCGGGCGCACGGCGGGCCGCGAGATCCGCATCTTCAACCCCGGCTCGATGATGAGCTCCGGCGGCTCGCGAATGGGCGAGTTCGAAGTCGAGCTGCGCGGGAACCTGTCGCTGCACGATCTCGACGCGCTCTCCGACGAGTTCATGGCCGAGCTCGCCGCGCACGGCGGATTCGTCGACCTGAACAAGTCGCTCAAGCTCGGCCTGCCCGAGCTGCGCGTGATCCCGGACCGCGAGCGGGCGGCCGCGCTCGGCATCGATGCGCGGGCGCTCGCGACGACGGTGCAGCTGATGATCGGCGGGCTTGACGTCGGCGTGTTCAAGGAGTCGGGCCACCGCTACGACATCCGCATGCGGCTGGAGGACAAGGACCGCAGCGATCCAGACGCGATCGGCAGGCTCTACGTCCGGACCCGCTCGGGCGACGTGGTTGAGCTTCGCAACCTGGTGCGCGTGGAGCAGGGCGCGGCCCCGTCGGCGATCACGCGCAGCGGGCGGCAGCGCAGCGTCACCGTCGCCGCGAACCTCTCCGGCGGGCTGGTGCTCGGCGACGCGATCGAGGCCTCGCGCGCGATCGCGCGCCGCGTGCTTCCCGAAGGAGTGACGCTCACCCTCTCCGGCCAGGCCGAGCGGATGCAGGAGGGCGTGAGCCAGGCGGGCGTCGCGCTCCTGCTCGGCCTGCTCGTGATCTACATGGTGCTCGCCGCGCAGTTCGAGAGCCTGGTGCACCCGTTCACCGTGATGATGGCGGTGCCGCTGGCGATGACGGGCGCGCTCGGCGGCCTGTACGTCTTTGGCCAGACGCTGAACCTGTTCAGCCTGATCGGAATCCTGCTCCTGTTCGGGCTGGTCACCAAGAACTCGATCCTGCTGGTGGACTACGCGAACCAGCTCCGCGCAGAGGGCATGGGCAAGGTCGAGGCGATGCGCCGCGCCGCGCCGGTGCGGATGCGCCCGGTGGTGATGACGGCGGTCGCGATGATCTTCGGCGTGCTGCCGGCCGCGATCGGGATCGGACCCGGCGCCGAGACGCGCAGACCGATGGCGATCGCCGCGGGCGCGGGGATGTTCTCGTCGACGGTGCTGACGCTGCTCGTGGTCCCGGTCTTCTACCTCGCGATCGACGACTCGGTCGAGTGGGTGAAGGGGCGGCTGCGGCGGCTGGTGTCGCGGAAGAAGGAGATCGCCGTTTGAGCTTTCGAAGGCCCGTTCTCGCCGGGGCGGGCTGGCGACCGCTCTTCACTCCTCAGCGCACGGGGGCGTACGTGAACGACCACTGCGTCGTGCGTGCCGCCGACGGGACCTGGCACGTCTTCGGCATCACCAAGCCCACGGTGGAGATCGATCCCCAGGGAGAGCGCTGGTTCTGCCA
>VGRW01000159.1 GCA_016875225.1 Deltaproteobacteria bacterium | reverse complement strand
ACGTTGAACGTGCAGAAGGGCGACACGCTCTGGGGTCGCTACTGGGGCGCGACGCGCGAGGTGCGCAACCTGCACTTCGAGGTCTGCTACTACGCGGCCGTGGAGCACTGCATCGCGACGGGGCTCTCGCGCTTCGAGCCCGGCGCGGGCGGTGACTACAAGCAGATGCGCGGCTTCGACGGCGAGCCCACGTACAGCCTCCACTGGCTCGCCGAGCCGCGCCTGCGCGCGGCCGTCTCCCGCTTCCTCGAGACGGAGCGCGAGCGCACGGTCGGCGGGATCGACTGGCTGCGCGAACACAGCGCGCTGAAGTCGGACTGACGCTCATGAGTCTCGATCCCGGCGTCACGGCTCTGGTGCTGCTCGCGGCGGTCATGCACGCGGGCTGGAACGCCGTCACCAAGTCGAGCCCTGATCGCACGCTCACGCTCGCGCTGGTGCTCGGCACGTCGGCGCTGACCGGCATCGTCGCGTGCTTCTTCGTGCCGTTCCCCGCGCCCGAGTCGCACCCATTCCTGCTCGTGTCGGCCGGCTTCCACGCGCTGTACCAGATCTTCCTCTTGCAGGCGTATCGCTTCGGCGATCTCTCGCACGTGTATCCGATCGCGCGCGGCCTGGCGCCGGTTCTGGTCGCGCTGTTCGCGTCGCTCTTCGCAGCCGAGGTACCCGACGGGATTCAGGCGCTCGGGCTCGGTGTCGCCTCCGCCTCGATCGCGAGCCTCGCGCTCGAGCCGCGCACGCTCGGCCCCGGGGCGACGCGCAGCGTGGTCGCGGCGCTGCTCACCGCGGCGATGATCGGCACCTATACGTTTCTCGACGGTCAGGGCGTGCGCCGCGCCGGCGTTTCCCATGCGTACATCGCCTGGAACATCTGGATGACCTCGATGCCGTTCTGCCTTTTCGTGCTGCTGCGCCGACGTGCTCGCCTGGCCGCGATCCTGCGCACGTCCGAGGGGCTGAAGGGCGTCGCCGCCGGAGTCACCTCGACGGTGGGCTACGGAATCGTGCTCTGGGCGATGGATCGGGGCGCGATGGCGAGCGTCGCGGCGCTGCGCGAGACGAGCGTGGTGTTCGCCGCGCTGATCGGCACGCTCGTGCTCGGCGAGGCGTTCGGCGCGCGGCGGATCTTCGCCGCGCTCGGAGTGGCGCTGGGGGTGATCCTGCTGCAAGCGCACTAGTGGCGTTCAGGCGGACTTCGCGATCGGGCTCCCCTCCGCGGGCAGCTCCGCGGCGATCCGCGCGCGAACCCGCTCGCCGAGCTCTTCTGCGGAGAGATCCGCGAAGCTCTCGGGCTCGATCCGCTCGAGCACGCGCACGCGGATCGGGTGCTTGCCCTGCAGCAGGTAGCCGCGCTTGGGCAGCGCTCGCGACGTGCCGTCGAGGGCGATCGGTACGATCGCGCTCCGCGTTCGCTTGGCCAGCTCGAACGCTCCGGGTTTGAACGCGCGCATTCGCCCGTCGACGGAGCGCGTGCCCTCGGGAAAGATCATCACCGAGCTGCCACCCGCCAGGGCCGCCTCGCAGTCGCGCATCATCTGCACCACGCTCTCGCGCTTTCCGCGCACCAGCTTGATGTACCGGTTCATCGACATGTTCCAGCCGATCAGCGGCACGCGGAAGTTCTCGATCTTCGAGACCCACTTGAAATGGGTGCGCAGCCGGAACAGCACCAGGATGTCGACCAGAGACTGGTGATTCGAGACCATCACGCAGGCGCTGTCGCGCGGCAGATTGTGGCGGCCCTCGATCGTCACCGGCCAGGCCGGATTGAGGCGAGTGTACAGCGAGGCCCAGAAGCAGGTGAAGCGGTGCAGCGCCACCAGCCGCGGATCGAAGGCCACCGTCGCAGCCCAGATCAGGACCGCCACCGGAAACAGCCATAGCGACGACAGGACGAGGAACGTCCAGAACGAGAGCGATAGAACGTGCAGCCCCAGCACGGCCGCATTCTCCGCCTTTTCGAAGGCGCTGAAAAGCCGCCAGTGCTTCCTGTACCCTGCCCGAGGATTCGCCATGGCAGAGCTCAAGATCAGCTTCACGCTCGGCGAGCGCGATCTGCGCCATTTCCGGCGCGAGCTCGCGCGCGCGATGGGCTCGGTGGATCGGGCCAAGGCGGACCAGATCACGGCTGCGGCGGTTTCGCTGCTCGCGCGCGCTCGCGCGGCCGATCCGCCCGACTACGTTCGCGAGCGACTCGACCGGCTCGAGCGCATCGTGCAGATGACGTACGACGCGGAGTGGAGCCTGCCGATCCCGGTGAGGACCCGGATCCTCGCGGCTCTCTCCTATCTCACCGACCCCAATGACCTGATTCCGGACACGGTGCCCGGACTCGGCTTCCTGGACGACGCGATCATGATCGAGCTCGTGAGCGAGCAGCTGCGCCACGAGCTCGACGCGTATCTCGACTACTGCGAGTTCCGCCGCAACGACGATCTCAACGTCTTCCACCGCCAGGGGCAGATCTCGCGCGACGAGCGGCTCGCGAAGAAGCGCGCGGCGCTGCGGGCGCGCATCGCCGCGCGCGAGAAAGTGCCGCCGAAGCGGACGCCGCGTCGCTTCAGTCTCTGGTAGCCGCCTCGGTCAGTTCGCGTCGCTCGGCTCGGAGCCCAGGCGTTGGGCGGGAACGATTCCCTGGCAGCGCGCGTCGTCCTGGAGCGCCTCGATCGCCGGAAGCTTCGCGAGCAGCGCCTTCAGGCGCTCCTGCGCGTCCGGCTCGACCCAGTCGAAGTGCAGCGCGAGCCCCCGCTCGCCGTCGTCGCGAACCACGGACGCGGCGACCAGGAACGGCTCGTCGCGCGCCGAGAGCGCAATCGCGAGTTCCAGCCGGCTGCCGACCTCGAGACCCGCGACGGGCTCGATCCGCATGCCTCGCTCGGAAATGTCACGACACATCACCATGTAGGCGTTGCCGCTCTCCATCGCGGTCAGCTTCTTCGCGTAGCTCGCGCGCCTGTCGAGTCGCGCTGGACGCGGCTCCGGCTCTCCGGGGACGGCATCCGCGGCCAGGAGCGCGGGTCCGAGCACTCGCTTTC
>VGRW01000158.1 GCA_016875225.1 Deltaproteobacteria bacterium | reverse complement strand
CCCCCGCCCCGGTCCGGCCGCCCGCTACTGGATCGCCAGCCCCCCCCGGGTCGTTCTCGAGCAACGCCCGGCGGCACATGAAGTCGACCAGCCAGACGCTGTAGCGGCTGGTCGATCCCTCGCCCGTGATGACGCGCGGCACGTGCTTCTGGAAGTGGAAGTTCGCGATCCGCCCCCACGGCGTGGTCTGCACCACCTGCCCCACGCGGAAGAGCGTGAACAGCCGCCCGTCGTAGAAGTGCTCGATGGTCTTGTGCCAGGAGCGCAGGTGGTTGCGCACGTGGGTCTCGTAGGCCGCAAGCTGCGTCGGGCCGCCGCCGGCGAGGATCGCCTTCGCGAGCTCCTTGGCGCCGTCGAAGGCGAGCAGCAGGCCGCTCGAGAAGACCGGGTCGACGAAGCCGAAGCTGTCGCCGAGCAGAACCCAGCCGTCCCCGACCGCGCGCGTGGTGACGAGCTGGTACGCGCTGAACTTCAGCACCGGGGTCAAGCGCTTCGGGGAGCAGTTCCAACGCGCGATCATCGGATCGTGCTTCAAGTAATTGTCGAACTGCTCCGCGCTGCTGTCTCCGAACTTCTTGATGTGATCGCCGTCGATCACCAGCCCCACCGACATCTTTCCGGGCAGCGGAATCCGCCAGCTCCAGCCGCGTTCGAGCCGGTCGACGTGCACGTCCCCCTCGACCACCTGCGACACGCCCTCGCAGTGCGCGAACAGCGCCGTGTCCTTGCGGCTGCCGGTCTCGAACGGGAGCTCGAGCAGGTTCGGAATCAGCCGCGGCCGACCGCCGGCATCGACGATCAGGTCCGGCGGGCCGCCGAGCGACTCGCGGCACGCCGCCAGGCTCTCGGCGCCAGCTCCAGCCGCTCGGTGCCCGGCACGCGCTCGAGCCTTGCGGTCTCGCGCACGATCTGCACGCCCGAGCGCTCCGCGACGCGCGCGATCGAGGCGTCGAGCAGATCGCGCGGGACGTTGTACGAGTAGCGCGTCTTCGCCTTGCGGACCTCGGCGAAGCGGAAGCTGCGCACCTCGTCGCTTCCCAGCACGAAGGTCGCGCCGAGCTTCAGGGTGCTGTAGCCGCGGACCTCGTCCTCGATTCCGAGCTCGCGCAGGAACGGGATCGTGGCCGGGACCAGGGATTCCCCGACGACGATCGGCGGGCGGTTCTTCCGGTCGAAGAGCGCGACCCGAAGGCCCGCGCGGGCCAGGTAGTACGCGAGCGCCGAGCCCGCGGGACCGGCCCCAATGATCGCCACGCTGCGAACGGATCCCCCCATCGAGTCCTCCGAGAGCCCAGGCGCCTACGCTCCCGAGCCGCGTCGGCCGGGGTCGTCTGACGGACACCTGCTACATATCACCGGAGAGAGGGATATCACATGACCGACATGCAGATCGACGTAGCCATCGTCGGAGGTGGGTTGGCCGGAAGCCTCCTCGCGCACCAGCTCTCGCGCGCGAACCCGGGCCGGCGCATCAGTGTCTTCGAGAAGAAGACCGCGTTCGCGCACAACGTCGGTGAGTCGATCGTCGAGCTGGGCAGCCACTATTTGATCCGGCGCCTCGGGCTCTCCTCGTACCTGTACGAGCGCCACTTCCCGAAGAACGGGCTGCGCTTCTTCTTCGACAGCGAGGGGCGCGACGCGCCGCTCGAGGCGATGAGCGAGATCGGCTCGTCTTCCCTGCCCTTCCACCCGGCCTTCCAGATCGACCGCAGCCGCCTCGAGCACGATCTGCTCGAGGTAGGCGCGAAGGCGGGCGTCGAGGTGCGGCGCGGCGTAGACGTGGAGAAGATCGAGGTCGGGACGGCCGGCGAGCCGCACCGGCTGCTCGTCTCCGGTCCGGACGGATCGCGCAGCTACGAGGCCCGCTGGCTCGTCGACGCGAGCGGCCGGCAGCGGATCCTGGCGCGCCAGCTCGGCCTGCACGTCGACGAGACGATTCTCGACAACGCCTCCGTCTTCGGCTGGTTCCGCGGCGTGAGCGACGTCGACCAGATGGGCCCGGAGTCCTTTCGCAGCCGCGTGCGCTACACGCCGCGGCGGCTCTCGACGATGCACTTCGCCTACCGCGGCTACTGGATCTGGTTCATCCCGCTGCAGGAGGGCGTCACCAGCGTGGGCGTGGTCTGCGACAAGCGCTTCTTCGACCCGCGCATCGCCACGCCGGACGCCTTCTTCGCCTGGCTGCGCCAGCACAAGGCGGTCGCAACGCTGCTCGAGAACGCCGAGCCGATCGGCGCGCGCGGCCTCGACCACCTGGCCTACGGAACCCGGCGCTTCGTGTCCCCGGATCGCTGGGGCCTGGTCGGCGAGGCCGCGGCCTTCCCGGATCCGTTCTACAGCCCGGGCACCGACTTCATCGCGCTCGAGAACGACTTCGTCGCCGATCTGATCGCGCGCGACCTGGGCGGCGAGGCGAAGCCCGCGCTCGACGAGCGCGCCGAGATCTACGAGCAGTTCCTGCAGTTCCGCGTCGAGGCCGCGCTGCGCCTGTACCGGAACCTGTACCCGGTGATCGGCAGCTACGAGGTCTGCAAGCTCAAGTGGGACTTCGACCTCGGCTGCTACTACGCGCTCTGGGTCGCGCCGTACATGCTCGATCGCCACCTCGACCTGCGGTACCTGAAGACGCAGCTCAGCCAGCGGGAGCGCGTGCTCTCGGCGCTGGCGAACTTCGCGTCGTTCTTCCTGCAGATCGAGAAGCACCTCACGGAGCGCGGCGCGTACCACCGCCGGAACCTGGGAGAGTACTCGGACGGCCGGGACCGGATCGGCTTTCTCGAGCAGGTCGGGCAGCAGTACTCCGAGCGCGAGGCGATCGTGCGCGTGCAGGAGATCTTCAACGGCATCCACCGGCAGGGGCTCGCGCTTCTCGACGCGGCAACGCCCGCGACCCCGCCGGAAGACCGCTCGCTCGCCTGGTTCGCGACGGCTCGCTCGCTCGTCGACGGCTGAGCCGCGCCCTCCGTCGGCCCGCGGGCTATGACGCCCGTCATACCCCGCGGGATCCGAGGCCACATAGCATCGGAACTCGTCCCAACCCGGAGGAACCCGAAGATGGCGTCCGCGACGGAGACCGATCAGGGCTACAA
>VGRW01000157.1 GCA_016875225.1 Deltaproteobacteria bacterium | reverse complement strand
CACGAACGTCTTGCCTCCGCCTCCGCCATCCTTGAGCGCATGCTGGAGAACCTGCACCAGCGGGCCATTGCCCGACAGATAGACTGCAGGGGCTGCAGGCTTGCCGTTCGCCCGCGGCACCGAGAGATCATCCAACCAATGCGCGTGTACAAGCTGCAGCCCGACCAAGGTCTTTCCAGACCCCGGGACTCCACTCAACAGAACCAGATGCCGGCTGCGGGTGCGCGCAGCCTCCCGGGCAATCGCGGAGATGTATTGCAGCGCGGGGTCCGTCGCGGCGCGAGCACGCTTGATCATCGGCAGTTCGCGCCGCTCGAAGAGCTCACGCGCCGCCTGCACGATGGTCGGCAGTGGCGCATACGAATCCGGCTTGAGGAAGTCCGCTGCGCTGATCAGAGCCTCGTCGTGCAGCGACAGGCGTTCGAGCAGCGAATCGAGGCCTTCAGGAGCAACGACATGCACACCGTCGCGCTCCACGGCTTGCGACGCCGCACATCTCACTAGCAGCACCGGCGTCACGCGATGCCCGGCACAAGCGGCGTGATACGCGGCGAGGTCCCTCGCGTACCCCAGTGCCTGATCGAGTGCCGCGCGCGACGCGTGGAGAGTCCCCTTCAACTCCAGGACGGCCACACAACCACGCTCCAGAACGATGACGTCCGGTCGACGCGAATCGCGCGGCAGTTCGTATTCGAGGATCGCCGTGTATTCGCCGGCCGCGGCGTCCCGTACTTCGAGCTCGCGGCACTCACGCTGCAGCCAGGGGATGGATTGGTCCCAGGCGCGAACTTGTTCGGGCGACGCATCCGCGACGAACTGCTGCAATTTCAGGCGGACGACTCGAGGCTCAGACCGGGAGAACGTCTCCAGGTCCGATTGCCATCCATAGCGGTCGTAGCTGGGGCCGCTTTGCATTCGTCTCCAGGATACAGGAGGCGCGCGGTCCCACGTCCGGTCGAGCTCGCTTAGCATCCCAGAGATGAATGCCAGTCGTGGCAGCTGCTGAAACCCGAACCGCACCTGTACCTCGTATCTTCGCGCCATCCGATCGCCATCGTAGGTTCGTGCGCTCCGAACAGGGCGTGTGCGGCGCCGATGGAGGGAGGAGGCGAGATGGCGAAGTCAGAGCACCTCGATGACCTGCTGGCCACGTTCGAGGAGATGGACGCGATTCAAATCGGCGCGGCGCCGCTGCTCACTCCGATGCTGAGACGACCGCGCCCGTCGCAGCTGGTAGGATCCTGACGCGAACGAAGCGAGGTGACGCCATGAGCGAGAAGACTCTCTACGAGCGGCGCCGCTGCTCACTCCGATGCTGAGACGACCGCGCCCGTCGCAGCTGGTAGGATCCTGACGCGAACGAAGCGAGGTGACGCCATGAGCGAGAAGACTCTCTACGAGCGGCTCGGCGGGTACGATGCGATTTCGGCGGTGGCGAACGATCTGCTGCCGCGGCTCCAGGAGGATGCGTCGCTCGGCCGCTTCTGGGCCCACCGAGGCGACGACGGCATCGCCCGTGAGAAGCAGCTGCTCGTCGACTTCCTGTGCTCCAGCGCCGGCGGCCCCATGTACTACACCGGACGCGACATGCGGACCTCGCACCGGGGCATGCGGATCAGCGAGCGCGACTGGTCGGCGTTCATCGGGCACCTGGGCGCGACGCTCGACGCGTTCGAGGTGCCCCCGCGCGAGCGCGGCGAGGTGATCGCCTTCATCCAGAGCACGCGGGCCGACATCGTCGAGGCCTGAACCCGGCGTCGATCTCCGCCGGGGCTCCGCTACGTTTTCGACCGCGATGCGCACCCTGCTGCTCGATCTCGACGAGACGCTCTATCCGCGCGGGAACGGCGTGCTGATGCGGATCGACGCGCGGATCAACGCGTACCTGAGGGAGCGCGTCGGGATTCCGGCTGGCGAGGTCGACGCGCTGCGCAGCCGGCTTCGCGACACGCACGGAACGACGCTTCGCGGCCTCGAGGCTCACCAGTTGGTGGACCCGCACGAGTACCTCGACGTCGTGCACCGCGTGGATCTGTCGGACCTGCTCGCGCCCGCGCCCGAGGTCCGCGCGCTGCTCGGCCGGTTGCCGGGGCGAAAGGCGGTCTTCACCAATGCCCCGCGCGTCCACGCGGAGCAGGTCTTGCGCCTGCTCGATCTGGACGGCGCGTTCGAGTCGGTGTTCGCGATCGAGGATCTGGGCCTGCGGCCCAAGCCCGAGCCGCACGCCTACGACGCGGTGACCACACGGCTCGGCGTCGCCGCGCGTGACTGCGTGCTGGTCGACGACACGCGCGCGAACCTGATCGGAGCGCGGCGGCGCGGGATGCGGACCATCTGGCTCGCGCCGGAGCGCCCGATCGACGGCGAGGTCCACCACGTGATCGGCGCGCTTCACGAGCTCGAGCACGTGCTGCAAGATCCGGCGCGAGAGCCGTAGAATCCACCGCAACCGAGGAGTCCCATGAAAGCCGTCTTCCGCTCCGCGATCGCCGTCCTCCTGATCTTCTCCCTCACCGGCTGCCTCGGCACGATGGTGAATGCGCCGACCGGCAAGGGCGATTCGTACGGCGACACCCGCGTGCACCTGATCGGATCGTCGACCGAGATCGACGCGCGGAGCTGCCCCGGCGGGCTGCAGCAGGTCTCGACGTGGGTTCCGCTCTGGGGCGTGGCAGTGGGGATCCTCACGCTGGGCATCATCGTGCCGATGACGACGGTCTTCACCTGCTCCCGGTAGCTTGAACGTCCTGCTCGTCACGCTCGACCAGTTCCGCGGCGACTGCCTGTCCGCGGCGGGGCATCCGGTCGTGCGCACGCCCAACCTCGACCGGCTCGCCGCGCAGGGCGTGCGTCTGGCGCGGCACTACAGCCAGGCGTCGCCGTGCAGCCCGGGCCGCGCGTGCCTCTACACCGGAACGTACCAGCTGAACAACCGCGTGGTCGCGAACGGCACGCCGCTCGACGCGCGCTTCGACAACCTGGCGCTGGCCTCGCGCCGAGCCGGCTACACGCCCACGCTCTTCGGCTACACCGACCAGAGCATCGACCCGCGCGAGTCGACCGGGCCGGACGACCCGCGGCTCTCGAGCTACGAGGGCGTGCTGCCCGGCTTCGAGCTCGGGCTCGACTTGAACGGCGCGCACCTGGCGTGGCTCGACTGGCTCGAGAGCCTGGGTTACTCGCGTGCCGCCTACGCCCC
>VGRW01000156.1 GCA_016875225.1 Deltaproteobacteria bacterium | reverse complement strand
AAAAATGGCGAGCCGATCCAGCGCAAGGCGATCCTGCCGGGCGACCGGATCCGGATCGGCCGGATCCTGCTCGAGATCCGCTCCGGGGCCGCGCACGCCGTGGCTGCGGCGGGCGCGCGCGCGCGCGAGGAGCACACCGAGATCATCCGGGTGGACGCGGTCGACACCACACAGATCGGCGTAGCCCGCGGGGTCTGGGGGCACCTCTCGGTCGTGCAGGGTCCCGGAAAGCTCGCGGGAATGCGCGTTCCGCTGCTCGGCGACTCAGTCACGCTCGGCCGCGCGCCGGACTGCGACCTGGTTCTGCTCGATCCCGGCGTATCGCGCCTGCACGCCGAGCTGGTGCGCGAGGGCGATCGGGTCCTGCTCGTGCACCGCTCCGCCACCAACCCGACGCTGCGCAACGGCGCCCCGGTGGAAGGCGCAAGCGAGCTCGCGACCGGCGACCAGATCGGGCTCGCGGATGCGGTGCTGCTGCGGCTCGAGCTCGAAGCCAGGCCCGCGAAGGCGAGCGCGCGGCCCGCCGGGGGCTTGCGCCAGGTGATGGAGGCGCGCGTCGACCTCGAGCAGCGGATCGAGCGCGAGTTCGTGCGCGACGGGACCTTCCTGGACGTCGACATCGCCGACTCCTACGGGCTCAAAGCGAGCGAGACGCGCGCCGAGCGCGTGTTCGGCTCGTTCGAGCGCTTCCGCGGCTACCTGGGCGATCGCATCGAAGAGCACCGCGGGCGCGTGCTGAACTCCAACGGCGACGAGATCATGGCGTTCTTCGACCGCGCGAGCGACGCGGTCTCGTGCGCGCGCGCGCTGCTCCTGGGACTGCGCGACTGGAACGCGCGCGAGAACCTGCTCGAGCGCGAGTTCCGGGTCCGGATCGGCGTGCACACCGGACGCTCCGCGGTCGACCTCGCCAGCGGCGTCGCCTACAGCCCGGTGCTCGACGTCGCCGGCCACCTGCAGAAGAACGCGCCCGTCGGTGGAGTGTTGATCTCCGCCACCACTCACGCCGAGCTCGGCGACGAGGTCGCGGGCCTCGAGCGCGGCGCAACCCTCGCGCGCGAGAACATTCGAACCTGGGTGCTCACGCCCGAGCGCCTGCTTGCGAGCTGAAGGAAACCCATGCCCGCGCTGTCGCTCCTGATCGGAAACAGGAATTACTCCTCGTGGTCGCTTCGGCCCTGGCTGCTGCTCGCGCAGACCGGGCTCGAGTTCGAAGAGGTTCGCGTCGCGTTCGGGTCGAGCGACTTCGCAGAGCGCGTGCGCGCGTACTCGCCCGCTGGAAAGGTGCCGGCGCTCCGCCACGGCGCGCTCACGGTCTGGGACTCGCTCGCGATCTGCGAGTACCTGGCCGAGACGTTTCCCGAGATCCGCGCCTGGCCACGCGCGGCCGGGGAGCGGGCGCTCGCGCGCTCGATCTCGGCGGAGATGCACTCGGGCTTCACTGCGCTTCGCGCGCAGATGCCGATGAACGTGCGCGCGTCCGGGCGGCGCGTGCCGTCAACGCCCGAGCTCGAGCGCGACCTAGCGCGTGTGCGCGAGATCTGGAGCGACTGCCGCGCGCGATCCGCCTCGCACGGGCCGTTCCTGTTCGGGGACTTCTCGATCGCCGACGCGATGTACGCGCCGGTCGCCTTCCGCTTCGCGACCTACGGCGTCGCGCTCGGCCCGGCCGAGGCCGCGTACGTCGAATCGCTGCGCCGCCTGCCGGCGATGGCTGATTGGGCGGCCGCTTCCGAGGCCGAGCTCGAGGTCGAAGAGAGCTCCGAGAAGGGAAGGTGAAGCCGGTGCTCCGGCTCTACGACTATCTCGAGTCCGGCAACGGCTACAAGGTCCGGCTGCTGCTCACGCAGCTCGGCATCGCGTTCGAACGGGTCGAGCTCGACATCCTGAAGGGCGAGACGCGTACCGAGGAGTTCCTGCGCCGGAACCCCAACGGGCGGATTCCCTGCCTCGAGCTCGAGGACGGCACGCATCTCTGGGAATCGAACGCGATCGCGTTCTACCTGGCCGAGGGAACCGACTTCCTGCCCCGGGGCCGGCTCGAGCGCGCGCAGGTCCTGCAGTGGATGTTCTTCGAGCAGTACAGCCACGAGCCCTACATAGCGACGGTGCGCTTCTGGCACCACGCGGGAATGATCGAGGCCAAGCGCGACCAGCTCGCCGAGCGGATGGAGCGCGGCTACGCGGCGCTCGCCGTGATGGAGAGCCACCTGCGCGAGCGCGACTTCTTCGTCGCCAGCCGCTACTCGATCGCCGACATCGCGCTCTACGCCTACACGCACGTGGCGCACGAGGGCGGCTACGACCTCGCGGGATTTTCGTCGCTGGGCAAGTGGCTAGAGCGCGTCCGCGCGCAGCCCGGCCACGTGCCGATATCGAAGGCCTGAGCGCCGCTCAGATCCAGCGGCGCACGCGATTGCGGTAGGCGCGGTACGCGTCGCCGAACTTGCGCTCCAGGTAGGCCTCTTCGCGGCCAACCACGCCGATGCGCAACACCGCGAAGAGCGGCAGCAGCAAGCCGAGCACCCAGAGGCTGTCGCCGAACACCGCCGCTCCGGAGTAGAGCAGCATCAACCCCAGGTAGAGCGGGTTTCGCGACCAGGCGTAGGCGCCGTCGCTCGCGATCGCGTCGGTCGGCAGGTGCGTCGGAACGGTCGTGCCCGCGCGCCGCTGGGCGCTGAACCCCGAGCGCATGACGGCGGTTCCCGCCGCGAGCAGCGCGCTGCCGAGCGCAATCCGCGCAAGGCCCGAGACGAAACTCGTCGGCCAGACGATCTCGAGCGCGAATCCGGCCAGCAGCGCGCCCAGGAACAGAAGCGGCGGCGGCGCGATCACGTTGGCATGGTCGGGCAGCGACACCGTCATGTGACACCTCCTAGATCCGCTTCGAAGACCGTTCCACCGCCCTCGCGGGGCCGGCAGCGCGCCTCGCCGCCGTGGTGGCGCGCGATCTGGCGCACGAGCGCGAGACCCAGACCGAAGCCGCCGTCGCGCCTCTCCGCGGCGCCCGCGCGGCGGTGGAACGGCTCGAAGATCCGCTCACGCTCGCTCTCGGGAACGCCGGGGCCGCGATCCGAGACGCGGATCCGCGCGCGGCCGGGGCCGAGCTTGGCGACCTCGATCTCGACCTCGGCTCCGCCCGCGTGCCTGTGCGCGTTCTCGAGCAGGTTGCGCATGAGCCGGCGCAGCAGCGCGCGGTCGCCGACCAGCGTCACCGCTTCACCGGCGACG
>VGRW01000155.1 GCA_016875225.1 Deltaproteobacteria bacterium | reverse complement strand
GGGGCGATCCACTTGCCGTCGCGAGAGAAGCGCGGGCTCGCGCCGCGCGTGAGCGCGCGCGGCTCGCTCTCGCCGGTCGTGTGCAGGAAGATCGTCGCTCCGAGGTTCGAGCCTTCGATCACGCGCGAATACACGACCGTGCGACCGTCGGGCGACAGGTCCGGTGTCGCTCCGCCCTTCGAGCCGGGCAGAAGCTCGCGGGCGGTCGCGGCACTCTCGATGAAGATGCCGCCGGAGAAGCCGCGTCCCTCGCGAATCGGCCCGTGCCACACGAGCCGGATCGGGCCGTCGGCGATTCCCGCCCCGCTTCCGACCGGCCCGCGTTGCACGCGCGTCCAGGCGCCCGTGACCAGGTTCCAGGTGTAGAGCTCGAGCCCGCCGCTTCGCGCGTCGACGCGGCCGACGAGCAGCCGTGAGCCGTCGGCGCTCCAGTCGCACGGGACGGCGCCGAGGCCGGCGTCGGGCACGGGTCGGTGCTCGCCGGTCTCCGGGGCGAGAAGCGAGAGCGTCGTCACGAGTCGCGGCTTCGTGGAGCGGGCGTCGTCGGGGTTCTCGAGCCGAGCGGCCTCGCGGAACTTCTCGAGCGAGAGGATCCCCTCGGACGCCCCCTGGCGGATGTAGGCGATCGGAGCGGTCGGCAGGTCCTCGAGCGGGATGGACTCGGAGCAGGCCAGAAACGCCGCGCAGGCGAGCGCGAGCAGCGCCGGGCTAGCGAACCGCCCGGCCGCGGAAGCGCCGCGCGGACTCGTCCCACTCGAAGAGCGCGGCTGCCTGCACGCCGGACTCCTGGACCGAGACGACCAGCTGCGCGGCCCCTTCGTAGATCGGCCGCCCATCGGGTCCCAGCGCTCCCTCGAGATCGGTGAACGACAGGTAGGCCGCCGTGTCCACGTGCGAGTGGTAGACCACGACCAGCCGCTCCCCTCTCTGCTCGGCCCCTCGCAGCGCATTCAGCAACTCCTGCTCGTCGATCCAGAACGCCCGGCGCGCATCGAGGACCGACTCGCCGCGGGCCACGCGCGCGCTCTGCACGTTGCTGCAGCGGATCACGCGGACCGGATCACCGCGATCGGTGCCGGTGAGCAGACCGCAGCACTCCTCCGGATAGCACTCGCGCGCGTGCTGGAAAACCTCGAGCAGGAGCTCGCGCGGCAGCTCGGCCGCCGAGAGCGTCTCCTCGACTCGGGCAGCCGCGCGCTCCTCCCACGGCTGATCCGAGTCGGACACGCCCGCGCCTCCGTCACGGTCCGACCCCCGCGGTCTTCCCGCGGTGGACCGTATCACGGGCGCAAGCTGCTTTGGATGGACTAGAGTGGACTTGCCCCCGCCCCGACTCCTCCGGAGGCCCTCCGTCCCGATGCACGAGTCCGAGATCACGCCACCGCTGCGGCGGTTCGTGGAATCGCTGGCGAGCCGCGCGCAGCAGAGCATCGGAGGCCGGCTGCGCGCGACGCTCGCGCTCGACGCGCGCCGCGGGACCTCGAGCGAACTCGAGCTCGGCCCCGCGCTCGAGGCGATCCTCGCCCGACGCGGGATCTCGGCGCTCTTCTCGCATCAGGCCGAGGCGCTCGCGCACGTGCGCGCCGGCCGGGATGTGCTCGTCTCCACCGCCACCGCGAGCGGCAAGAGCCTGATCTACGACCTCGCGATCGCCGAGCGGGCGCTATTGCGCCGCGACGCCCGCGCGCTCCTGCTCTTCCCGCTGAAGGCGCTGGAGCAGGACCAGCTGCAGAGCCTGCGCGCCGATCTCGCCGCGCTTCCCGTGCTCGCGGGCCCGACCGCGGAGATCTACGACGGCGACACCTCGCCGTACCAGCGCAAGCGAATCCGCGAGCAGCCGCCGAACGCCCTGTTCACCACGCCCGACATGCTTCACTTCGGAATCCTCCCCGGGCACGACGCCTGGAAGGAGTTCATGCGGTGCTTGGAGCTCGTCGTCGTCGACGAGGTCCACGCCTATCGCGGCGTGCTCGGCGCGCACTTCGCGCAGATCATGCGCCGCCTGCTGCGGATCGCGCGCCATCACGGCGCCGATCCGCGCATCGTCGCGTGCTCGGCGACGATCGGAAATCCGGCCGCGTTCGCGCGCGAGCTCTTCGGCCGCGAGCTCGAGCTCGTCAGCGACGACGGCTCGCCCCAGCCCGGCCGCTGGCTGGTTTTCGTCGAGCCCGACGCCTCCGCCCACACCACGGCGGCCCGGCTCTTCCGCCACTGCATCCGCGCGGGCCTGCGCACGATCGCCTTCACGCAGTCGCGCCGGACCACTGAGCTCATGCACCGCTGGATCGTCGAGGCCGAGCCGCAGCTCTCCCACCGCGTCTCGTCGTACCGGAGCGGCTTCCTGCCCGAGGAACGGCGCGAGATCGAGCGGCGCCTCTTCGAGGGCGATCTGCTCGGCGTGGTCTCGACCTCGGCGCTCGAGATGGGCATCGACGTCGGCGGACTCGACGCCTGCATCCTCGTCGGATACCCGGGCTCGATCCTCGCCACGCGCCAGCGCGCCGGCCGGGTCGGTCGCGGGCGCGACGGAGTGATCTTCGTGGTCCCGCAGGAAGACGCGCTCGACCGCTTCTTCCTGAACCACCCCGAGCAGGTGGTCTCGCGGCCCTGCGAGGACGCGACCGTGGACGCCGCGAATCTCGAGATCGCCGCCGCCCACCTGCCCTGCGCCGCCGCGGAGCTTCCACTCGCGCACTCCGAGCCCTGGCTCGACGCGCCCGGCGCGCGGGCGGCGCTGGCGCTGGCGCACGAGCGCGGCGGGCTGCTCGAGAGCGCCGGCGGCTCGGAGTCGTTCGCGGCGCGCAGGAAGCCGGCGGCCGAGGTGCAGCTGCGCTCCGCGGGCGAGTCCTTCGCGATCAAGCGCGCGGGCGAGACGGGAAAGCGCGTGGTCGGCACGATCGGCGGCGCGCGCGTCACCGGGGAGTGTCACCCCGGCGCGATCTACCTGCACCGCGCGGAGTCGTTCCTGGTGCGCGAGCTCGACTTCGAGCGCCGCGAGGTCCGGGTCGAAGGCCCGGTCGAGGTCGACTGGTACACCCGCCCCGTGGTCGAGAAAGAGACCGAGATCCTCGATGTGCACCGCACGCGCCCCAGCGGAAACATGCTGATCAAGCTCGGCCGCCTGCGCGTGACCTCGAAGACGACCGCCTACGAGAAGCGGCGCGTGTTCGGCCAGGACCTGCTCGGCCGCCACCCGCTCGAGCTTCCGCCGACGCGATTCGAGACCGAGGGCGTCTGGCTCGAGCTCGCGCCGCAGATCGAGCGCGTGGTGAAGGCAAAA
>VGRW01000154.1 GCA_016875225.1 Deltaproteobacteria bacterium | reverse complement strand
ATGAATCCACGCTTGATCGGAACGGCGGTTCTCGGCCTGCTCGTCGCCATGGTGCTGCTCAACAGCTTCTACGTCGTGCAGCCCGGCGAGCGCGGCGTGCACGTCACGCTCGGCACGATGTCGGATCAGTTCGTCGCGCCTGGCTTCGGCATGCGCTTGCCCATGGTCACGCAGATCTGGCGCGTGAACGTGCAGCAGGACACGCGCGAGATCGGCGCGGACTGCTTTTCGTCCGACCTGCAGCAGATCACGATCCAGCTCAAGGTGCTGTACCGGATCCCGGAGACGTCGGTGGTCTCGGTGCTGCGCGACTACGCGGGACACCCGTTCGAGAAGCTGATCCTGCCGCGCGTGCAGGAGGCGACCAAGGAAGCCACGGCGCTGCGCACCGCCGCCGACATCGTGAAGTCGCGCGAGCAGGTCAAGGCCGCGGCGCTCGAGTCGTCGCGCGAGAAGGTCGGAAGCCTGCTGATCATCGAGGACCTCGTGATCGAGGACGTGAAGCTCTCGCGAGAGCTCGAGCAGGCGATCGAGGCCAAGATGGTGCAGCAGCAGGAGGCCGAGAAGGCGATCTTCAAGATGCAGCAGGCCAAGACCGACGCCGAGACGCTGATCATCAAGGCCACCGCCGACGCGGAGTCGATCCGAATCCAGGGCGAGGCGCTCGAGCAGGCGCCGAAGCTCGTCGAGCTGAAGATGGTCGAGAAGTGGAACGGCGTCTCGCCGCAGGTGGTCGGCGCCGGCTCGAACATCATGCTCCCGCTCGAGAGGCAGGGAAGCGCGCGCTGATCGCGGCTCAGGGCTCGGCGGGGTCCAGGCGCACCACGCGCGAGCGGGTCTGGTCGACGAAGAGCCCGACCCAGCGGTCGCGAAGTCCGTATTTCTCGCGCAGCAGCGCGCGGATCCGCGCGCGCGCCGAAGAGTCCTCGAAGCGCACGGCCAGGAAGTCGCCGTGTCGGCCCTCGGCGCGGAGCGCGATCCGCGGATCGCGGCCGAGGTCGTCGAACCACGCGTTCTGCGCCGAGCCGGCCTCGAGCCAGAGCTCGCGCTCCGGCTCCACGAACCAGACGTGGGTCGAGCGGATCGAGCCATTCTCCGCGTGGGTCTCGACGATCGCGACGCCGCCGGCCTCGAGCCAGAGCTCGCGCTCCGGCTCCACGAACCAGACGTGGGTCGAGCGGATCGAGCCATTCTCCGCGTGGGTCTCGACGATCGCGACGCCGCCGGACTCGAGCGCGAGCCAGGTGATCGCGGCTAAGGCGATTCCGAGCGCGGCGACGCTCGCGAGCGCCACCCCGACGACTCGAGCGGCGCTCGCCCCCATCAGAAGACCGCGATCGGATTCAGCGGCGAGGCGGTGCCGCGCAGCAGCACCAGCGGCGCGAGCGTGAGCAGGAACTCCCAGCGCGCTTCGGCGACGCAGGCGCTGGCGAGCGGCTCGAGCTCCAGGTTGTCGATCAGGTGCAGGCCGAGCGCCGCGATCGCGACGGAGTGGATCGGCAGGCCCACGCCGGGGACGCGCGAGGGAATGACGTCGGAGACGCCGTCGCAGCCGAGCGCCGCCACGCCGCGCTCGTGCAGCCAAGGCAGGCACGAGGCGTCCAGGCCCGCGAGCGAGACGCGCGGATCCCACGGCCCGCGCGCGTCGCGAAGCGCCCAGCGCCCGGTGCGCACCAGCAGGAGGTCGCCCGGCTCGACGCGCAGGCGCGCGTCCCGCTCGGCGCGTTCGAGGTCGTCGGGGAAGATCGGCTCGCCGCTGTCGAGAAACGGCACGCCGCGCGATCGCGGCACGTCGAGCAGAATGCCGCGCGAGACGACGCCGGAGCTCAGCTCGTGGATGCCGAGCTCGAGCGCGCCGTGCGCGGTCACGCTCTCGATCGGATAGCCGTTGTACAGCTTCCCCTCGTGGAAGATGTGGCAGAGCGCGTCGATGTGAGAGGTGGCGAAGCCGTGCGGCGCGATCGCGAAGTAGTCGCCGCCCCAGCCCTCGGTCGCGGTGCCGGTCATGTGGTGCGCGACCGGGTTCGGATTCTCGGGGCCGGGCAGCGTCGGCAGCGGCCGCGACGCCGATACGGTCCGCCCGCTGCGCACGAGCCGGGCCGCGGCCACGCGCTTCTCGGACGTGATCAGATTCAGCGTGCCGAGCTGATCGCGCGCGCCGAACCGGCCCCAGTTCGAGAGTGACTGGTGGAAGGCGAGAACCTGCTCGTGAGACAGCGGCGCGCGCGCCGCGCTCATCGCATCGCCCTCACGCCGGAGGCTGCGCGTGCAGCCGGGTGGAGCGCGCAAAGCCCGTGAGCACGAAGCGCAGGAAGCGGTCGAGCGCCGCGTCGGAGAGCTCGCCTGCGTCGTCGAAGGCCTGGTGCGCCGAAGCGAGCGAGAACATGTCCGGGTAGACGTGCACGCCGACGACTTCGAGCGACATCCGCAGCACCCAGAGCCCGCGGTTCCCGCCGACGAGCGACGGCGACGCGGACATCAGCACGGCGGTCTTCCCGCGCAGCGGCATCGGCTTCGCGCGCGTGACCCAGTCGATCGCGTTCTTCAGCACGGCCGGCACCGAGTAGTTGTATTCCGGCGACGCGATCACGAGCCCGTCGGCCGCTGCGATTCGCGCCGCCAGCTCCTGCGCGCCGGCCGGCAGGCCCGAGCCCGCCTCGAGATCGCCGTCGTAGAACGGCAGATCGAGCGCGCGCAGATCGACGCGGTCCACCTGCGCGCCCTCCTTCTCCAGAACCCGCAGCGACAGATCCAGTAGCCTGCGGTTCAGCGACGCCCCGCGCAGCGAGCCCGAGATCGCAACCAGCTTCATCGTTTGTCTCCTTCCACGGTGAGCCCGACCTCCTGTCCGAACGAGAGCTCGAGCGTGTGGCCGTCGGGGTCGCGGATGAAGGCCCAGTATCCGACCGGCGGACCGGCGTCGGACGGGCCTGCGACCAGACGGCCCTCCTGTGCCGCGAGCGCGGCCAGGCGATCGACCTCGGCGCGGCTCTCGCACCCGACGCCTAGATGCGCGAGCGGCCGGAGCGGGTTCTCGACCGTCGGTGTCGCCACCAGCACGATCACGAACGGCCGGGTGCGATCGGAGAGCCAGACGACCCCGTCGCGCCGGTGCACGACCTGCATTCGCGCGTAGCGCGACCAGAACGCGACGGTCGCGTCGAGGTCCGACGAGGAGAGCGCGACGTGCGTGAGCCCGAGATCGTGCACGCGGGCATTCTGCGCGGGATCGGCACGCCGAGCAACGAGCTCTTGACCCGATGGCGGCAGGCGTCGAGACTGCGCTCGATCATGGCGTGGTTTCGAAACCGCTCGCGCAGCTCCTCGAGCGACGACTCGACCCTGGTCGGCGGCGAACGTCTGGTGCTCGCCGTGCTGGAAGGCGCGGACACCGGCGCGAG
>VGRW01000153.1 GCA_016875225.1 Deltaproteobacteria bacterium | reverse complement strand
CCATCCCCTCGAAGGCCGCCGCTGGCCCTCGGCCGCCGAGCCACCACCGCCGACGCCCTCGCAGCGCACCGCGACCACCTACGGATCACCGTGGTGAGAAATGCGGGCTAGCGGCCGGCATTGGCCGCGACCGATTCGCGCTGCACGGATTCCCACCACCAGATCAGCCGCTCGAGCTCCGGGTTTCCGTCGGAGACGCGATCGGTGGTGTCGAAACGCAGCTCGCTGTCGAATCCCCGCAGGCAGAGCAGGCGCGGGTGCTCGGGCACGGCCATGTACTGCAAGATGCGCCGGCCCGGCACCGGGACGAAGCGCGGCTTCGCGCTCGCGGTATCGACGCGCGCCGAGAGCGAGCGCTGCAACGCCGCGCGAACGTCCGAGAGCCCGATCGGCTCGGGCCAGTCCCCGCCGAGGCCGGACACGACCAAGGGAACACGTGTCTGTGTCGCATCGAGCGCCAGACCGTGCCCGAGAACGCCGTCTTCGAAGAGCGCCTCGCCGTGGTCCGAGGTGACGATCACGGCGAGCTCGCCGCTGCCGATCCGCGCGCGCAGCTCGCCGACCAGAGCCTCGATCGCACGGTCCACGTTCGCCGCCGCATTGGCATAGGTCGCGTGCACGGCCGCGGAATTCCCGGGACGGATCCGGTTGCGCGGCAGGCGTTCGACGCCGAGCACGTCGTCGAGCTCGCGATGGTCGTAGGGGAAGTGCGTGTCGCCGTAGTTCACGTAGAGCAGCAGGGGCTGCTGCGGATCCCAGCCGGCGAGATACGCGAAGACGTGCTCGTTCAGCCGCTTCCACGAGACCGCGAGGCTTCCCGAGGTGTGGAACGGCGAGATGCTGCGCGCCGCGTCCTTGCGCGCGTCGAAGTGGACGTCGACGCGCTCCAGGCCGAGCATCGAGCTCTCGCGCGCTCCGAAGGACTCGTCCTGGGCCGAGAACCAGGCCACCTCGTAGCCGTTGGCGTGGAAATCGTCGACCAGCGTGGATTGCCCGGGATACGGCGCGAGTCGCCCGCCGACGAACTGCCCGCGCGAGCGCGCCGTGTACGGGGAGTTCGCGTAGGCATGGGCCGAGCTCGCCCCCTCTCTTGCCAGGCGATCGAGGAACGGAGTGATATCGCGCCCCGCGAGAGATCCCCCGATCGAGTCCGCGCGCATCCCCTCGAGAAAGACGAGCAGGACGTGCGGGCGTGACGCGAAGACCGGCCGCTCGACGAACTCGTCGGGCGGAGGCCGGTAGTCCGCCGGGCTGTCACCGGCTAGCCCGTTCTCGTCGATCCCGTTTCCAGGCAGGTCGAGCGCGAAGGGATTTCGCGCGCCGTCGAACGGCGCCTGATCCAGCGGCCGTTTCGCGAGCCCGTAGCCGTCGAGATCGAAGTCGGTGATCCGGCCCGCGAGCGCGGTCAGCGCAAGGCCCGACGCCTTCCGTTCGAGCGCCTCGCATCCGGCTCCCCCGCGCAGGCAGAACGGCGGCAGCAGCGCCGAGCTCGCGGCCATGGCGACCGCGCAGAGACCGAAGGTGCTCGCGGCCGAGGGCAGCCCGAATCCCGCGGGGCTCGGCGCGCCGAGTCCGGCGCGAAGCGAACGCACCAGCAGGATCCCCGCCCCGATCGTCGCGCCGATCCCGCCCGCGATCGGCAGCACGTGCGCACTCGCCTGCGCCAGCCACTCGAGCGGCGACCCTCCCGCGAGTGCGAGCAGCAGGCTCGGGTCGAGCAAGTTGCCCATGAATCGCGAGAGCTGATAACGGACGTAGACGAACGCCACCGGAGGGACCAGCGCGACGAGCGCGGCGGCCGCAAGGCTCTGCCGCGAGGACAGCCGCAGTCGCGCGAGCAGCGGGAACGCGACGCTCCACGAGAACAGCACCAGCGCGACGTCGAAGATCAGCGAGGCCACGAGAAACAGGCCGAAGGAGATCGGCGTGTTCAGCGGCTCCAGCACCAGGAAGCCCCCGGTGAACAGATAGGTCGCTCGCGCGGTCAGCAGGGACTCGACCAGCGTGAGAAGTCCCGCGCACAGACCGAGCAGGAGTCCCCACGGACGGCTCCACCCGCCAGTCCATGCCGATCGGACCATCACTGGTACACTCCGAGTGCAGCTCCTGCCGACAAAGGCCGATACCGTGGGCCTCGCGCACTATAGCGCCGAGGCGGGTCCGGCGCCCCGGCAGCGTCAGCGGATCAGGGTCGGGAGACACACGGATGCAGGCCACTGCCGATTCGAAGCTCTCCCGCACCCGGCTCGCCTCGGCAGAGGTGGTCGATCTGCGCTTCGCTCGGATCACGGCCGTAGTGATCGCCGCGGTCTGCGTGGTGCTGTGGCTGATCGGCTGGCAGCTGCGCGGCTGGATCTCCGCCTGGCCGCGCTTCGCGGACGACGCCTACTACTACCTCGTGATCGCCGGGAATGCCGCGACGGGGCACGGCTTCACGATGGATCGCATCTCCCCGACGAACGGCTTCCAGCCGCTCTGGATGTGGCTTCTCGTGCCGATCGCTCGACTCGTGGGGGACGACGCGAATCTCCTGCTTCTCGTCGTGCAGGGAATCTGCGTCGCGATCTTCGCCGTGGCCGGCGGACTGCTCTGCGGTCTCCTGCGCGCGCAAATCGGACGGGTTCCGGCGCTGATCGCGGGGCTCCTGCTGTTCTTCCCGCGGATCGAGAACGCCCTGCTCTCTGGAATGGAGGCGGCGCTGCTCTTGTCGATCTTCGCGGCTCTGCTCATCGAGGCGCTCCGCAGCGGTGCGTTGTCGAATCCGGAGCCTCGCGCTTCGGACGCGCGTACCGGCGCGCTGGTCGGGTTGCTCATGCTCGCGCGCTTGGACTCCGTGTTCGTCGCTCTGGCTCTCGCCGCGTGGGTCGGTGTCCAAGGGCTCGCTCACGGCGAGGGCACGCTCGTCGAGCGCCTGCTTCGCACCGCGCGCAAGGGACTGGGGGTCTTCTGGCCGGCCGTTCTGCTGCTGGTTCCGTATCTCGCCTGGAACCGGCTCGAGTTCGGCCACTTCGTGCCGATCAGCGGCACGCTCAAGACCAGCTTCCCGGTGGCTGGCTTCGAGCCGGGGCACATGAACGCCGAGCACGTCGCTCTGCTCGCGCTCGCGCTCGCCGGCGTCGCCGTCGGTTTCCGACGCGGCGCACGCAGGGATCCGCTGGTCGAGCTGATCGCGGTCCTGTCGCTCGGGCTCGTGGCGCACGCTCTCCACGCCGTGATCTACATGCGCTGGGGGGTGCTGTCTTGGCATTTCGCAGGGCTGATCCCGGCGGGCGCGGTCGGCGCTGCACTTCTCGCGCGCGCCGTCGAGAGGAGGCTTCCGCGCGCGATCGTGGCCGCCGGTATGGTCGGGCTCGCGGCTCTGCAGGTCCTCGCGCTCGCATACTCGATCTCGCGACTCGGGCACACGTTCACGCGG
>VGRW01000152.1 GCA_016875225.1 Deltaproteobacteria bacterium | reverse complement strand
CTGATCGCGCGTCTGCGCCAGGACGGCGTGCTCTCGTGAGCGTGGTGGTCTGCAGCTGGGGCGCGGAACGCGACGGCCTTCCGGCCGGCGCGGAGGAGCGGCTCGGACTCGGCCGCACGCTCGCGCAGGAGCTCGGGCGCGAGCTCGTCTGGCTATCGCTCGGGCCGCTTGCGGAGCGTGCTCTCGAGGTCGCTTCCGCGCACGGGGTGGCGCGGCTCGATCGGATCGACGACCCGGCGCTTCGCGATCTACACGCCGACGTGTACGTGGAGGCGCTCGCGCAGTACTGGGCGCTGCGCGCGCCCGCCGTGGGGCTGTTCGGCCAGGGCTTCGACACGCGGCTGATCGCGCCGCGCCTCGCCGGTCGCACCGGCGCGGCGGTGGTGATGAACGGCGTGGCCGCCGGCCGCGGCGCGCACGGCGACCTCGAGGTCACCGCCGCCGCGTACGGCGGCGACACGCGCGCGGTGTACAGCATCGCGAAGGGGCGACCCTGCCTGATCGCGCTCCCCGCCGGCGCGCTTCGCGCCGATTCCCCGCAGGGCGGTGCCTCGACTCCGGAGATCAGCGAAGTCCCGGTCGCGCTCGGCTCCGTCGAGGAGCGGATCCGCGTGGTCCAGAGCGCGCGGTCCGAAGGGCCCAGGCTCGAGGATGCGCAGATCATCGTCGCGGGCGGCCGCGGGCTCGGGTCCGTCGAGCACTACGCGTGGATCGAGAAGCTGGCCGCGGCGCTCGGCGGCGTGCCCGCGGCATCGCGCCCGCTCGTCGACGAGCGCTGGGTGGATGCGTCGCGCCAGGTCGGCCTCACCGGCAGGATCACCCGGCCCGCGCTCTACCTCGCCGCGGGGATCTCGGGGGCGAGCCAGCACATGGCCGGCTGCGCCGCGGCGAAGACGATCGCGGCGATCAGGGGCGATCGCGACGCCGCGATCTTCCGCTACGCCCGCTACGGGATCGTGGGAGACTGCCTCGAGATCCTTCCCGAGCTGGTTCGCGCCGCGAAGGAGAGGTGAGCGTGGGAAAGTCGCTGCCGGTCGCAGAAGGCCTGTTCGCGCTCACCGACGCCGGCCCGCGCCTGCTCGGCTCGACCTGCAGCGGCTGCAAGGCGAGCTACTTCCCGCGCACGAGCTCGTGTCGCAATCCGGAGTGCGACGGCGGAGAGCTCGAGGCGGTCGAGTTCGGCCCGCGCGGCACGCTCTGGAGCTACGCAGTGCAGAACTACGCGCCGCCGCCGCCCGCGAAGTACGACGAGCCCTACGTCCCCTACGCGCTCGGCGTGGTCGACCTGCCGGGCGGAATCCGCGTGGTCGGTCGGATGACCCGCGCGGATCCAGCGGCGCTCCGGATCGGGGGCGAGGTCGAGCTGGTGCTCGAGGCGCTGTGCCGGACCGCGGACGGCGACGACCTGATCAGCTGGAAGTTCCGCCCGCTTTGAGGAGACGGCGATGAGGCAGGTCGCGGTGCTGGGCGTGGGCATGCACCCGTGGGGCAAGTTCCCGAACCGGTCCGTCACCGAGATGTGTCGCCACGCGATCGACGCGGCGCTGGCCGACGCGGGCGTGCCGTGGCGCGAGATCCAGGCGGTGGCCGCCGCGAGCTCGCGCTTCTCGGGGGGCAAGGGCTGGGGCCTGAACGGCAACGACGTCGTCGAGGATCTCGGCCCCACCGGAATCCCCGTCTACAACCTCTCGGCGGGCTGCGCGGCCGGGGGCAACGCGTTCAACGTCGGGCATGCGCTCGTGGCGGGCGGAATCTACGACGTCGTCCTGGTGGTCGGCGGAGAGAAGATGCCGCGCGGCTTCATCCAGACCTCGGGCGTCGACGAGGAGACCGACCTCGAGTACCTGCGCCAGAAGAGCGTCGGAATGCCGGGCCCGGCCTTCTGGGCCGCGCTGTGCCGGCGGCGCATGGCGGAGTACGGAACCACCGAGCGGCAGCTCGCGATGATCGCGGTGAAGGCGCACCGCGTGGGCGCGCACAACGCGAACGCGCGCTTCCGCCAGGAGTTCACGGTCGAGGACGTGCTCGGCTCCGCGCTGGTCAGCGACCCGCTCCGGCTCTACGAGATCTGCCCGGTGAGCGACGGCGCCGCGGCGTTGATCCTCTGCACGGCCGAGGTGGCGCGCAGGCATTCGCGCCGGCCGGTCTGGGTCGCGTCGAGCAGCGTGGCCACCGCGCGCTTCGACGACGGGCTGCCGCGGGCGCTCGGCAGCGTCGTTCCCGCGCACGGCCGCACGCACCACAGCGAGGCCGCGCAGGCGGTGCGCAAGGCGTTCGACGCGGCCGGCGTCGGTCCGAAAGATCTCGACCTGGTCGAGCTGCAGGACAACACCGTCTACTACGAGCTCGCCTTCCCCGAGGACTGGGGGCTCTGCGAGCCCGGCGAGGCCGAGCGGCTGGTCGAAAGCGGCGACACGCTGCCGACCGGCAGGCTGCCGATCAATCCCAGCGGCGGCTTTCTGTGTTTCGGCGAGGCGACCACGGCGATGGGCGTGTTCCAGGCGTGCGAGCTCACCTGGCAGCTGCGCGGAGAAGCGGGCGCGCGACAGGTTCCCGGCGCGCGCGTCGGCCTGGCGCAGACGCTCGGCCTCGGCGGCAACGGCACCGCGCTGATCCTGAAGCAGTAGAGCCGCACCCGGCTCGTATGATCGGAGTCATAGGCGCGCGCGAGCCACTCGTTTATCTACGTCGCTCGAGGTGCCCCCCATCCCCGGGGCCCAAGGAGAACGCAGATGTCCGACTTCCTGTCCGGCTATTCCATCCAGCGCTGGCTCGAGTCCTGCCCGCAGGGCTACTTGGAGCACACGAGCTTCGGGCACGCGCCCGAGCTGGAGGAGCCGGCGCTCATCCTCGACAACCCCGTCCTGCACGACCAGGCGATCGACCTGACCGTGCTGCTGGTGATCGGCGAGCGCTGCGCGCTCGCGGCCTCCTCGGGCCTGATCAACTCCGCGCCGGACGAGGCGAGCAAGCGCTTCCTCGCCACCCAGACGCTCGACGAGGCGCGCCACGTCGAGATCTTCACGCAGCGTCTCTACGATTTCGGCGTGAAGAAGACCGAGCTCGAGGACGTGCTCCGGCAGCGCGCGAACCCGCACCTGGTCGACTTCGCGAACGTCTTGCTCGAGAAGGTCGACAAGAAGGACTTCATCGCCGGCGTCGTGGGCCAGAACATCGTGCTCGAGGGCATGGCGTTCAGCGTCTTCGAGATGATCTACGCGGGCAACCAGACCATGAACCCGAAGTTCGCGCAGGTGCTCTCCGGCACGATCGCCGACGAGCGCCGCCACGTGGGCTTCGGCGAGAACCGGATCGGGTCCCTGATCGCGGAGCATCCCGAGAAGAAGGCCGAGGTCGAGAAGATGCAGAAGGACATGTCCTACCACATGCTGGCGACGTTCTCGGGCGCCTTCAACCGCAGCCGCGAGGCGATGGCGGTGGGCCGCGAGCTGAATGCGGCGCAGCGGGCCGAGCAGGGAGAGGTGGTCTTTT
>VGRW01000151.1 GCA_016875225.1 Deltaproteobacteria bacterium | reverse complement strand
AAACCGCACGCTGAACGGGGACCTGAGAGGAATGGGCGACGCATCTCAATGGCTGATCGAAGGTACGCTGGTGCCGCGCTACGCATTGCAGAATGGACCGTATTGGGGCCGCGGTCAGACCAGCAACGACAAGCTCGACAGCGTGCTGGAAGAGGCTGGATTCGAGCACGACGACCTCTGCGCCGGGGGCTGCACGAGCGATGCAGATCGCACCTGGATACGGATCGCATGGAGCGACCCATGGCGGCTCGGGCCCTATGGCCAGGCCTATCGCCTCGCGGGCACGGCCGCGTTCAGCGCGCGAATCGCGTGGCGCTCCATGACGGGGCAGCCGTGATCGCGCGGACGCGAATCGCGCTCGCCGCACTGCTCCTCGGCGTCGCAAGCGCATGCCTGCCGTTTCCCCGCTGGACCTACACCGCACAGACGCGCGTCGACGTGCTTCCCGAATCCGACGGTTTTTCAGCTGAAGACCTCCGCCGCGCGGAGCTCGCAGTGGCGGATATTGCCCGCGCTGCGGGAATGAAATCCGGTGAAGATGTGTGGGGCGGAATCGAATCCGCGCAGACCGTGAGCGGCTGGAAGGTGCCGCCACGTCGGCTGCTGAGGTTGTGGTCTAGAAAGCAGAGCTTCATGCTGCCGATCGATCTCTCGCTGGAAGTCAGCGAGGACCGGCGCGTGCTCTGGTTCTCCGTCTCCGACTACGAACACGGCTCGCCTACGCCTGAGGTCGCGCGAATCACGGCGCGGCTCCGGGAGCGGGTCGAGGCCGAGTTCCCGAAAGACGCGATCGTGCACGAGGCGATACGGAACGGCCCGATCTTCGACCACCCCTGAGCACGGCGCGCCGCTAGCGCGCGGAGGCCTCGCCGCGCAGCGGGATCAACAGCGATCCGTCGACGCGCGTTCCGCTCGGGATCTCGTACAGGGCGCGGATCGTCTGGACGTCGGTGTCGGTGACGAATACGCGCTCGACGGTCTCCCACGAGTAGTTCATCGCCGAGTCGCAGTCGAGACAGTGGCCGAGGCCCAGCGTGTGGCCGAACTCGTGCGCGACCAGGAGGCGCAGCTCCGCGAGGTCGAGGTGACACTCGATCGCGAGGCACGGCCTGGTGGCGTACTGCAGCTCTCCGCGCACGCGCAGGCGGCCGTCGATCACCTGCCACTTGACGCCGCCCCAGCCGGCGGCGTCGCCAGTGATGCGCCTGCGCCACTCGACCTGGATGTCGGCGTCGCGGTCGTCGCGCACGATCTCGAGCCGGAACCAGGGCAGAGCCGCCTGGATCGCGGTCTCCCAGGCGCGGATCGCGCCGATCTCGCCCTCGTCGGTCTGCTCGCGGCTCGCGTAGCGAGCGGCGAGCTTGGGAAGCTGCACGTTCACGCGGATCGGCATGTCCTCGCGCGCGTAGTGCACGTAGGCGGGCGTGCCGTCGACGTCCTCCGCGTTTGGCATCAGGAACCCGTCCTCGGCGCGAGGCGCGCCGAGCGGAGTCTCGCGCGCGGGCTCGAGCGTTGGAACCGCGTCTTCGCTCGCAGGTCTCGTCCCCGTCGCCGCAGGTCCCGCGCACGCGAGCAGCGCGACGCCTAGCGCGATCGCGACCCGCGCCGCGCGCGCTACCAAGCGGTCCAGCCGCCGTCGACGGCGATCACGGCGCCGGTCACGTAGCTCGACTTCGGCGAGGCGAGGAACAACACTGCGGTCTCGATCTCCTCGAGCCGGCCGAGCCGGTCCATCGGCGTGAAGCGGCGCATGGCGGCCTGCTGCTCGGGCGCCACGTCGCCCACGCTCGGGTCGATCGTCATCTCGGTCGGGAAGTACGACGGCGCGAGCGCGTTCACGCAGATCCCGTAGCGCGCCCACTCGACCGCGAGGTGACGCGTCAAGTTGTTGAGCGCGCCCTTGGTCGCCGCGTAGCCGACCGAGCGGTGCACGGGATTCGCGCCGAAGCCCATCACCGACGAGAGCTGGATGATGCGCCCGCCGCGGCCGCGCTCGATCCAGCGCTTCGCGAGCATCTGCGACGCCTCGAGCGGCGCGGTCAGGTTCAGCGCGATCGCGCCGTCCCACTTCGCCCGCGTGTGCGTCTCGGCGCGGCCGAGCGGAGCGATGCCCGCGCCGTTCACCAGCACGTCGATCGGTCCGAGCTCGGCCTCGACCCGGTCGATCGCCGCGCGGAGCTGCTCGGTCACCGTCACGTCGGCGGGCGCGGCGCAGGCGCGCACGCCCTTCGCCTCGAGCTCGCGCGCGAGCTCCTCCAGTCGATCCTTGCGCCGCGCGACCAGCCCCACGCTCGCGCCGGCCTTCGCCAGCGCGCGCGCGGCCTGCGCCGACAGCCCGCTCGACGCGCCGGTCACCAGCGCGACCTGTCCCGAGAGAGAGAAGAGTGATTCGAGCTCGGTCATGGGAGGGGCATTCCTACGCGGGCGGAGGTTCGCTGGCGACCAGCCTACCTCCGGCGCGCATCGCGGGCCAGGAGAGGGGCTCCCGAAATAAATGCGGTTGCGCTCGCGAGCGGGTGTGGCAGGCTGGCACGATGCAAAGCCGCGGGGCGCCGAACGCGTGAAGCGCAAGTGGGTCGCGCTGCTGATGCTCGCCTTCACCGCCCCCTCGCCGGCGTTCGCCGCGATTCCGGTCGCGAGCGCGATCGTCCTCGGGATGCACGAGAGCGAGCATGGGCACTCTCTGCTGGTGGTCGGCGACGACGACCACCGTCACTTGGTGCTGACGCACGACGAGGCGAGCGACCCCGGCGAGCAAGGCGATCAGGGCGAAGCGCTCTCGCACGCCGATCACGTGGTCGAGCTCGCCTGGGACGGCGTCGCGAGCGCGGCCTCGCGCCGCGATGCTCCCGATTTCCCGGCTGCAATCGGCCCGGCGCTGACCTTCGCTGCAGCGCCCGCTCCGGCGAGCGCGCCGCGCCGCTACACCGCGGTTCTGGCGCCGCCGTTCGATCCCGTGCGCACGGTCGTGCTTCGACTCTGAGAAGCCGCGTCGCCTCCGACGCAACGTGTCGTTCGCCGCTTCCGGCGGCGAGCCGAGCCCGCGCTTCCCACTAGAGGACGACCGTCCATGCGCTGCACCGCCATCGCGCGGTGCGGGTGTCTTGCCGCGGCGCTTCTGAGCCTTCCGCTCGGAGCGTTCGCCCAGGCGCCCGCGCCATATCCCATCGGCCGAGAGCTTCCCTTCTTCGAGGCGCCCGCGAGCCCCGCGGACAGCCCACCGCCGCTCGTGCCCGAGCCGACCGGCGTTCTGTCGCTCGAAGACGCGCTTGCTGCCGGGCTGCTGCACAGTCCGGAGCTTGCGGCGGACGCCTACGAGGTGCGCGCACGCGAGGCCGCGCTGCTCCAGGCGGGAGCCCTCCCGAACCCGACGCTCGAGCTCGATCTCGAGGACTTCGGCGGAGGGGGCGAGTTCAGCGGCGTCGACTCCGCGCAGACGACGCTGCTCGTCGGTCAGCGGATCGAGCTCGGCGGAAAACGCGCCGCGCGCATCGCGCTGGCGAGCGCGGACCGGGACCTCGCGGCATGGGACTACGAGGTCAGGCGCATCGACGTGCTCACCCGCACCGCCGGTGCCTTCGTCGATGTGCTCGCGGCGCAGGAGAGAAGGCGCCTTGCGGATGAGGTCCTCGGACTCGCGCGCGCGATTTT
>VGRW01000150.1 GCA_016875225.1 Deltaproteobacteria bacterium | reverse complement strand
AAAACGGCCACTTCGGCCGCACGGGCGACGCATTCACCTGGGAGAAGACCAGCCGAGCCGACGACCTGCGGCGCGATCTCGGGCTGTAGGAGGAGACGCGCATGGACCAGAGCGATCGCTACAAGGTCGCGGACCTCGGCCTGGCCGAGTGGGGCCGCAAGGAGATCCGGCTCGCCGAGCACGAGATGCCGGGCCTGATGACGCTTCGCGCCCGCTACGCGCCGAGCCAGCCGCTGCGCGGCGCGCGCATCATGGGCAGCCTGCACATGACGGTGCAGACGGCCGTGCTGATCGAGACGCTGACCGCGCTCGGCGCGGAGGTGCGCTGGGCGAGCTGCAACATCTTCTCGACCCAGGACCACGCCGCCGCGGCGGTCGCGATCGGGCCGACCGGCACGGTCGACGCGCCCAAGGGCGTCGCGGTCTTCGCCTGGAAGGGCGAGACGCTCGAAGAGTACTGGTGGTGCACGCGCGAGGCGCTGCGCTTCGCGGGCGGACTCGGCCCGAACATGATCGTCGACGACGGCGGCGACGCCACGATGCTGATCCACAAGGGCGTCGAGTACGAGAAGGCCGGGCGCGTGCCGGAGTACCGGCGCGGCGTGGACTCCGAGGAGTGGGGCGTCGTGCTCGGCCTGCTGAAGAGCGAGCTCGCCGCGAGCAAGGGCGTGTACACCGCGATGGCCAAGGACGTGGTCGGCGTCTCCGAGGAGACCACCACCGGCGTACACCGGCTCTACCAGATGGAGAAGGACGGCTCGCTGCTCTTCCCCGCGATCAACGTGAACGACTCCGTCACGAAGTCGAAGTTCGACAACGTCTACGGCTGCCGTCACTCGCTTCCCGACGGCCTGGCGCGCGCGACCGACGTGATGCTCGGCGGCAAGGTCGCGGTGGTCTGCGGCTACGGCGAGGTCGGCAAGGGCTGCGCACAGGCGCTGCGCGGACAGGGCTGCCGTGTGATCGTGACCGAGGTCGACCCGATCTGCGCGCTGCAGGCGGCGATGGAGGGCTTCCAGGTCGCGACGCTGGACGAGGTGGTCGAGACCGCCGACATCTTCATCACCGCCACCGGCTGCTACTCGATCATCACGGTCGACCACATGGCGCGGATGAAGGACAAGGCGATCGTCGGGAACATCGGCCACTTCGACAACGAGATCGACATGGCCGCGCTTCGCGCCGCCGAGGGCGTGCGCCGCATCCCGATCAAGCCGCAGTACGACGAGTTCGTCTTCGCCGACGGGCACAGCGTGCTGATCCTGGCCGAGGGGCGGCTCTTGAACCTCGGCTGCGCGACCGGCCACCCGAGCTTCGTCATGTCGGCCTCGTTCACGAACCAGGTTCTCGCGCAGCTCGAGCTCTGGGCCGCCAACGGGAAGTACGAGCGCAAGGTCTACGTGCTGCCCAAGCACCTCGACGAGGAGGTCGCGCGGCTGCACCTCGACCACCTCGGCGTGAAGCTGACCAAGCTCACCCCCGAGCAGGCCGGCTACCTGGGGATCTCGCCCGAGGGCCCGTACAAGCCCGATCACTACCGCTACTAGCGGCGCGGCGATTCGCGGGCGATCTCCGCGAATTGATTGACGGAACAGGGGGCTTTTGCGATACCTGCGGCCGGCATCCGGTGGGGGAGGACCTTGGGCGCACGGCGAGTCCTCGCAGCAGCGCTCGCGCTCTGTCTCGGCGCGCTACCCGCGGCCGCGGAGGAGCTTCTGCGCGTGCGGATCGCCAGCGCCAGGCCGACCGTCACCGTGACGGGCCAGGGGCTCGAGATCGACGGCCGCCCGGTCGCCGCCGAGAGCCTGCGCGCCAGCGCGCGCGGCGGGCAGGTCTGGATCGGCAAGCGCAGCCATCGCGGCCCCGTCACCCTCTCCGCGCGCGGCGGACTTCGACTCGACGGGCGGCCGCTGCCGGGTCGGCTGCGGATCCTTCCCGCGGCCGGCGAGGGTCTCGACGTGGTGAACGTGGTCGAGCTCGAGACCTACGTCGCGAGCAGCGTTGCCAGCGAGACGCCCGCGATCTGGCCGGCCGAGGCGCTGAAGGCGCAAGCCGTCGTCGCCCGGTCGTACGCGCTCCACGAACGCGCGCGGCGGGTGGGCGAGCGCTTCGAGCTCGAGGGATCCGTGATCTCGCAGCGCTATGCGGTCGGATCGGTGCCGGAGAGTGCCCGCCTGGCGACACGCGCGACTCGGGATCAGGTGCTGATCTTCGCCGGTGAGCCGATCCTGGCGGCCTTCCACTCCTCGTCGGGCGGAGCCACGGCGTCGGCCGCGGAGGTCTGGGGCGAGGACGTCGCCTACCTGCGCAGCGTGAGCTCGCCCGACGACTCGGCGCCCGACTACTTCTGGAGCTACGAGATCACGCTCGCCGATCTCTCGGACGCGCTTCGCGAGGCGGGCTACGCACCGGGCAACGTGCGCGACGTGCGGATCGCCGACGTCAGCCGCTCCGGCCGCGTGCTCGCGCTCCGGATCGGCGCGCTCGCGCTCTCGGGACGCGACCTTCGCGAGGTGCTCGGCGGCCGCGCGCTGCGCAGCGCGAAGTTCGACGCGCGGATCGACGGCGACCGGGTGCGATTCCTGGGCAGCGGATCCGGCCACGGCGTGGGACTCTGCCAGTGGGGCGCGAGCGAGCTCGCCCGCCAGGGCCAAAGCTACCGCGGAATTCTGGCACATTACTACCCGGGCACGAGGCTCCGGCGCGTTGGCGCGCCAGGTTCGGTGGCCGGAAACTGGAGCGCGACGCGTTGAACACACAGGCACAGATCGAAGTCCCCGCCGCGCCCCTGCGCGCACAGGCGGACGGCGGCGGCGCGGGCGGAATCTTCGGCAGCCCGATCTTCTTCCTGGTCGCGATGCTGCTGCTGATGTGGGCGCTCCTGATCCGCCCGCAGCAGCGCAAGGACAAGGAGCACAAGGCGATGCTCGCGCAGGTCGAGAAGGGCGATGGGGTCATCACCACCGGCGGCCTGCACGGCCGAGTGACCGGGCTCGCCGAAGACGTGATCACCGTCGAGATCGCTCCGAACGTGAAGGTGAAGCTCTCGCGCGCGGCGATCGCGACCCGCATTCCCGTGAAGGCCGAGGGAGAGAAGTCTTGAGCCTGCGCGCCCGCTGGATTCTGATCGCGGTCACGACCGCGCTGATGGCGTGGTTCGCGCTGCCGAGCTTCTTTCCGACGCAGGCGCGCGAGGGGCGCTGGTGGCTGCGCAGCGAGGGCGTCGCGCTCGGCCTCGATCTGCAGGGGGGAATCCACTGGCTGCTGCGGATCGACGACCAGACCGCGATCGCCCAGGAGCTCGCCAAGCTCAAGGGGAATCTCGAGACGCTGGCCGAGGAGGGGAAGGTCACCCTGGCCGGCGCGCAGGTGGCGAACGCGGCGCTCGAGCTGCGCGGAGATCTCCCGGGCCTGCGCAAGCTCGTCGAGGAGAACATCGAGATCGTCGACGTCGAGGAGCAGGGCGACGCGCTGCTGCTCCGGCTCGACGCGCGCTGGAACAAGGAGGTCGTCGACCGCGGGGTGCTGCAGGCGCTCGAGGTGCTGCGCAAGCGCGTCGACGGTCTGGGCGTTCGCGAGCCGGTGATCGCGCCGCAGGGGTCGGGACGAATCCTGGTGCAGATGCCGGGCGCGGTCGACGCGGCCGGCGCGCGCAAGGTGCTCGAGTCGACCACC
>VGRW01000149.1 GCA_016875225.1 Deltaproteobacteria bacterium | reverse complement strand
ACGCGCGGCAGCGGAGCCCGATCGCCTTGAAGTCATCGGCCGTGCTGGAAGCCTGCAACGCGGTGAAGACCTCGCTCAGTGCGTGTTCGATTTCCAGCGAGGTCACGGCCGTCCGTCCGGCGGGAAGAAGGAAACCGGGGAAACGGAGGAATGGCCAAGGGCGGACGCAACGTACTTGGTCGTGCGTTCAAGCGCCGTGGTGTCGTTCAAACGGACCTTGGTACAGGGTTGGTACAAGTTGCCAGCGCGCGCGCCCGCTGGTAGGGTCGCAAGTGCCCAGCGAAGCGAAGGATTTGGAGCCGACGGCCGGACTCGAACCGGCGACCTGCTGATTACGAATCAGCTGCTCTACCAACTGAGCTACGTCGGCGTGGCGGTAGGGGTAGCGGAGGGGCCGGGGCCGGACAACCGAGATCGCGCGTCCGCGCGCGTCCCCGCGCGTCAGTACGAGATGAACCGGATCGGCGCCCAGGCCGAGAGGCGCAGCGTGGTGGCGGGCGGGTACAGGTCGGCGTCCATGCTCCAGGGCTCGGGGGCGGCGAGGCGGAGCTCCACCGAGCGGGCGGGGTGGTGGTGCAGGCACGAGGTCGGGCCGTGGAAGCCGAGGCGCAGGGCGGGTAGCTCCAGCGACAGGCGGGGGGCGCTCGCGGCGCTGTACAGGAAGTGGAAGCGCTCGGGGTCGGCGCCGGCGGTGAGGAACGGGCGGAAGCCCAGCCCGACGTCGCGCACGCTCGAGGCGCCGGCCACGGTGTAGGCGCGGGCGTCGAGGGGCGAGCCGTCGACCGAGATCGCGATCTCGCGCGGGGCGAAGAGCTCGCGGGAAAGGCCGGTGCGCAGCAGCGCGGACGTGGCGATCCGGCCGACCAGGGTCGCGGCGGCGACCACGCCCAGGTCGTCGCCCTGGTAGTAGTGCTCGAGGAAGCGGGCGGCGACGCCGTTGGCGAAGATCAGGCCCGCGCGGGTCGGGCCGACATCGGGCTCGACGCGGATCAGCGGCCGGACGGAGTCGAGCCGGGGGGGCTCGCCCTCCAGGATGCGGGTCACCGTCTGCAGGGCGCTCGCGTGCGCGCCGAGCGAGTGCGCGATCGTGTTGATCGTGCCGCCGGCCACCAGCGAGACGCGCGGCAGCGGGGACTCACCGTAGCGCGCGACCAGCGGGGTGAGCGTGCCGCCGACCGTGCCGTCGCCGCCGACCAGCACCAGGTGCTCGACGCCGAGCGCCTGCAGGCGGGCGAGCGCGGCGTCGAGCTCCGCGGGGTCGCGCGTGAAGTGGATGAACTCGGCGGGCATCACCCTGCGCAGCCGCTCGCCGAGCCGGCCGTCGCGGCCGGCGCGCCGCGCGCGCGCGTTCACGATCACGCCCGGAGGCTTCAACGCTCTCCCCCACCCACGGGCGGAAGGCTAGCGGCGTCGCGGGGAGCGGGGAAGTGAGGCTAGACTCGGCGCCATGTCGATCTCGGAACGCGTGATCTGGCGCAATGGAAAGCTGGTCCCCTGGGCCGAGGTCACGGTCCACGTGCTCTCGCAGTCGCTGCAGCGGGGAACGCTGGTCTTCGACGTGATGCCGGTCTACTGGCTCGCGCGCGGGCCGGCGATCCTGGGCCTGGACGAGCACCTCGCGCGCTTCGAGCAGTCGGCGGAGCTCTCGGGCATGCGGCTTCCGGCGTCGAACGGGGCGCTGCGCGCGGGAATCGCCGAGGCCGTGCGCGCGAACCCGGGCGCCGAGATCGTGAAGATCTCGGCCTACTACCCGGGCGCGTCGCTCGACGTGCTCCCCGTCGACCCGATGCCCGAGGTCGCGATCGCGGCGTTCGCGATCGCCGATCTCTCGAAGGCGGGGCGCGCGTCCGCCGCGGGGCCCGCGCGGCTCAAGGTCGCGGAGTCGCGAAAGATGCCGGCGTCGGTGCTCTCGCCGCAGATCAAGATCGCCGCCGCCTACACGCACGCGGCGTTCGCCAAGGCGCGCGCGAAGGCGGCGGGCTTCCACGACGTGCTGTTCCTGGACGAGCAGGGCCAGATCACCGAGTCGTCTACGCAGAGCTTCTTCCTGGTCTGCGACGGGAGCCTTGCTTGCGCGCCGCTCGACGCGGTGCTGGCCGGAGTCACTCGGCGGCTCGCGGTCGACCTGGCGCGAGACGAGGCAATTCCCGTGAACGAGGCGCCGATGCCGCTCGCGCTTCTCGACCGCGCGCAGGAGGCGTTCCTGACCGGCACGACCTCGAACGTCTGGCCGGTCGCTCGCGTCGACGGGCACGAGCTTCCCGCGCCGATCCCGGGCCCGATCACGGCGCGGCTGGTCGCGCGCTTCGCGAAGCTGGTCGCGGACGCGGACCCGGTCTTCTCCTCGCGCTGGCTGCAGGCGATCTAGCGTGTCGGCTTCGGGGCAGGGCGCGCGAAAGCGCGTGACGGGCGCGCGCGTGCTCTCGGGAATCCAGCCGAGCGGCGTGCAGCACCTGGGCAACTACTTCGGCGCGCTGCGCCAGTTCATATTGCTGCAAGAGGGCAACCGCGCCTCGTACTTCATGGCCGACCTGCACTCGCTCACCAGCATCCGCGACGCGAAGCTGCGCCGCGAGCTCACGCGCGGCGTGGCGCTGGACTTCCTGGCGCTCGGCGTCGATCCGACGCGCTCGATCCTGTACCGGCAGAGCGATCTGCCGGAAGTCACCGAGCTGGCCTGGATCCTCACCACGGTCACGCCGATGGGCCTGCTCCAGCGCTGTGTCTCGTACAAGGACAAGCTCGAGGCGGGTCACTCGCCCGACCACGGGCTCTTCGCGTATCCGGTGCTGCAGGCGGCCGACATCCTGATCTGGCGCGCCGACCTGGTTCCCGTCGGCCAGGACCAGAAGCAGCACCTGGAAGTGACTCGCGACATCGCGGTGAAGTTCAACCTGACCTATCGCGAGGTCTTCGCGCTGCCCGAGCCGTACATCCTGGAGGACGTCGCGGTCGTGCCCGGCAGCGACGGCCGGAAGATGAGCAAGAGCTACGGCAACACGATCGAGATGTTCGCGCCCGAGAAGGCGCTCCGGAAGCAGGTGATGGGGATCGTCACCGACTCCAAGGGCGTGGACGAGCCGAAGGACCCCGACAGCTCGACCATCATCGCGCTCTACGCGCTGCTCGCGAAACCCGAGGAGCGCGCCGCGCTGGCCGACGCGTTCCGGCGCGGCGGCACCGGCTACGGAGATGCGAAGAAGGCGCTGTACGAGAAGGTCCTCGCCTACTTCGCCGAGGCGCGCGAGCGCAGGCGCGCGCTCGAGGCGGACGCGGACACGGTCGAGGACGTGCTTCGCGACGGCGCGGCGCGGGCGCGCGCCGCGGTCGCGGAGCTGATGGACGACGTGCGCGCGGCAGCCGGCGTCGGCCGGCCCGCCTGACGCGCACACAGGGCGGGGAGGCGACGTGGAGATCGCGGGCAAGGCGGCGATCGTGACCGGCGGCGGCACGGGCGTGGGGCGCGCGACGGCGCTCGCGCTCGCGCAGCGCGGCTGCTCGGTGGTGGTGAACTACAGCCGCTCGCGCGCCGAGGCCGAGCGCACCGCGGCCGAGTGCTCGAGCTTCGGCGTGATCGCGATGCCGTTCCAGGCCGACGTCGGCGACGACGCGGCCTGCCGGGCGCTGGTGGCGGCGGCGCTCGACGAGCTCGGCCAGCTCGACATCCTGGTGCAGAGCGCGGGCACGACCGTGTTCGCCCCGCACGGAGACCTCGACGCGATCACGGCCGAGACCTGGCAGCAGGA
>VGRW01000148.1 GCA_016875225.1 Deltaproteobacteria bacterium | reverse complement strand
GGGGACGATACCCCGCCGACCGAGCTGGCCGCGGCCCTGCGGCGCGGCGAGGTCGCGGTCTCGTACGCGTACGCGCGGCACTTCAGTGTCGAAATCGGCGACTCGATCGCGCTGCCGACTCGAGCGGGCACGGTCGAGTTCCGTGTCGGCGGCTTGATCCGCAACTACGCCGGGCCAACCGGCACGTTGCTCTTCGACATCGCGACCTTCGACCGCTTCTTCGCGCGGGACGGAGCGACGACGCTGCGCATCTGGAGCGGGCGACCGTACGCCGAGGTCGAAGCCGCGATCCTGGAGCGTGTCGGATCGGCGCAGCCCCTGTTCTTCAGCTACGGCGAGGGGGATCGCGGCACCGCCATGCGCACGCTTCGGCGCTTTCGGGCGCTTCTCTACCTGGTCGTTGGCGTCGCCTCGCTGTTCGTTGCCGCAGCGATGCTGAACTTCCTCTCGGGAAGCGTGACGTCGCGGCGTCGCGATCTGGCGCTGATGCAGGTCGCAGGCGCGCGATCCAGCGAGATCGCAGCGACGGTCGCATGCGACGCCGGCATCCTGGCCGCGGCCGGAGTCGCGTCTGGAACGCTCCTCGGTATGGCTGCTGGAAAGGTCGTGTGCGAGGTGCTCTTCGATCAGCTGGGCTGGTTCATCGACTATCGCGTCGACGGCTCGATCCTGTTCGTCCCGGCTGCAGTCCTGATGGCATCATGCACGCTGATCGGTGTCGCAGCTGCCAGGAAGCTCGGCCGCGAGGAGCCGATCCAAGCGATCGCCTCGAGCGGATGAAGCTCAGTCCCTGGGCACCAGATGCCCCAGCTGGTACTTCGCAATCTTGTGCCGCAGCGTGCTCCGGGGCAGCGCGAGCCGCCGCGCGGTTCGCGAGAGATTGCCTCCGGAGTCGACGAGGGCCGCTTCGATTCGCTCGGCGTCCGCCAGCTCCTCTGCGTCGAGCGCAGGGCGCGCCATCCCGGGCCGGTCTGTAGGGACCTGCGGCTCGGGCCCGGAGAGGTAGGCGTCTATCTCCTCAGGATCCGAGAGCGCGCCGCGCTGCTCGATCACGAGGCGCTCGAGCAGATTCAGGAGCTCGCGCACGTTTCCGGGCCAGCGCTGCTCGGCCAGCTTCGCGAGCACGGAGTCGGAGACGCGCGGCGCCGTCACGCCGTGCATCTCGCAGATCCGACGCAGTCCCGCGTGTACGAGGAGCGGGATGTCGGAAGCGCGTTCGCGAAGGCTCGGAACTTCGATCGACAGGACGTTCAGCCTGAACCACAGGTCGGGCCGGAACGAGCCGTTGCGCACGCCCGCGTGCAGATCGCGGTTGGTCGCGGCGACGACGCGCGCGTGGAGCCGAAGCGGCGCGCTTCCTCCCACACGCTCGAACGCGCGATCCTCGAGCACGCGAAGCAGCTTCGCCTGAAGCTGAAGCGACAGCTCGCCGATCTCGTCTAGAAATACCGTACCGAGCTCTGCGCTCTCGAAGCGCCCCCGCCGCAGCGTCGCCGCGCCCGTGAACGCGCCGCGCTCGTGCCCGAAGAGCTCGCTCTCGATCAGGGTCGGAGCGAGCGCTCCGCAATCGACGTGGACGAACGGCCGCCCCCGGCGCTCCGAGCCCTCGTGGATCATGCGGGCCACGACGCCCTTTCCGGTCCCCGTCTCGCCCTGGATCAAGACCGTCGACGCGACACGACCGGCGTTGGCGATGCGCTCGCGAAGCCGGACCATCGCCGGGCTCTGGCCGATGAAGTCCTCGCGCCCGTCCTGCTGCGATCCGGCCCGGATCGAGTTGAACGCGCGCGCGGCGACCTCCATCGCGGGCGCGGGCGTCTCGATCACGTCCGCGACACCGAATCGGATCAGCCGGACCGCCGTGTCGAGTCCCGTGTCGCGCGCGAGCACGACGACCGGACACCGACCGACGAGCTTCGCCACGGAGCGGACGCGCGAGACCGGATCGTCCCCCCGACCAGAAATGGCCACCACGCACAGGACGAGCCCCGTCTCCGTCGGGATCTGCGGCAGCTCGCCGTGTACGGGGATGGCTCGGATCGCCGCGCCCGCGCATCGCGCGGCAAGTGCGGTGTCGTAGGGAGACTCGAGATCGACCAGCAGGACCGCTCGCTGCTCCACTCGCTCCCTCCGAATCCGCTCGCTCGATTCGACGCGATCACGCAGTGCTGTGTCAAGCAAAACCCCGGGTGGCGACCACTCCGAGCGGGTCCGGGCGAGCCACGGGATTCGCGCGAATGACGGCCGACCGGCTCCGCTTCCGAGGCCATGCCGGATTCGGTAAGGTTCGCCCGGTCGCGAGCGGGGGGCGGTGCGGTGAACACGGGCGAAGCCATCAAGAGGCTGCTGGCGGTCCTCATGGCGCTGGGGCTATTCCTCGTCCTCGGCGAAGTGCTGATCCGGGTCTACCTCGGCTTCAACATCGCCTACGACATCGAGATGACGCGCTACGCGCTCTACATGAAGCAGGACGCGGGCGACCCGCGCGTCGGACACGTGCACCGGCCGAACAGTGCGATGCGCCTGATGGGCGTTCCGGTCGAGATCAACTCCGACGGTCTGCGCGACAAGGAGTACCCGGTCGAGCGGGGCGACGCGTACCGGATCGCCTTCCTCGGCGACTCGCTCACCTTCGGCTGGGGAGTGAAGCAGGAGGAGACGTTCCAGTATCTGCTGGAGGAGAAGCTCAGCGAGACGCGCCCGACCGAGATCATCAATTTCGGCACCGGGAACTACAACACCGCGCAAGAGGTCGGGCTCTTCCTCGCGAAGGGCCTGAAGTACCGCCCGGACGAGGTCGTGCTCTTCTACTTCATCAACGACGCCGAGGTCACGCCGGCGAAGTCGAAGCTCTGGTTCCTCGGCTACTCCGAGCTGATCTCGTTCTACTGGTCGAGGATCAACTCGCTGAAGGATCGCTACGCCCCTTCCCAGGACTTTGCCGGCTACTACTCCGCGCTCTACGCGGAGGGACAGCCCGGCTGGAAAGAGGCGCGGGCGGCGCTGCTCGAGCTGAAGGAGACCTGCCGCGAGAGCGGCATCCGCCTGCGGGTGGTGCTTCTGCCCGAGCTCCACGACACCCGCAACGAGATCTTCGCCGGCGTCTACGGCGGCGTCGCCGAGTTCCTGGGCCAGAACGGCATCGAGCACCTGAACCTGGCTCGGCTCTTCGAGGCCCGGGCGAACCCGATGGAGCTCTGGGTCAGCTACGATGACGCCCACCCCAACGCGATCGCCCACCGCGCCGTCGCGGAGTCGATCGCAGAGTTCGTCGCCACGACGGAGCAAGTCCGCAGATGAAGGCTTTCCTCGCCAGGTACAAGTTCTACATCCTCGCCGCGCTGATCGCGTTCGTGCTGCTCACGCTGTTCCTGATCCTGACCTCGGGGGGGCCTCAGAGCGGGGGCTTCAAGTACCAGATCTTCTGAGATGCGGCGGCAGGCGCGGCGCGGATGACGAGCTGGACGGATCTGTGCGGGCGTCTCGCCGCCCGCTGGCGCGATCTGGCGGTGGCTGCCGGGCTGATCTTCGTCGTCGCGCTCGCGCTGGAGCAGACGATCCGCGTCCACATGTTCGGCGCGGCGGCCTTCTCCTATTCGGAGATGAAGAGCATGAGCCGGCTCGGCGGCTCGGGCCTGCTGCAGGCCTCGGCGGACCCGGGCATCGTCTACGAGCTCAAGCCGAACCTCGACACCCGCTTCAACCTGGTGGCCTTTCGCACCAACTCGAGAGGCCTGCGCGACCGGGAGTACGCGCTCGCGAAGCCCGCCGGCGCGTTTCGCGTGGCGGTGATCGGCGGCTCCTAGAGGCAGTCTCAAAATTGTCTCAGCATGATGCAGATACAGGCGAGTTGGACGAATGCTCGGTAGTTCTGGGCTTTGTACTCCCAGCGGGTGACGACGCGGCGGAAGTTCTGCAGCCAGGCGTTGA
>VGRW01000147.1 GCA_016875225.1 Deltaproteobacteria bacterium | reverse complement strand
AAAAATTCGCGAGGCGTCGTCGGGAGAGGACTTCGTGCTGCGCAGGCCCACGCGCTTCGGGCTCGGCTTCCAGCTCACCATGCCCGAACGCCCGTTCGGAAAGTCGGCGCGCAGCTTCGGGCACTTCGGCGCGGGCGGCGCGCTCGGCTTCGCCGATCCCGAGGCGCGGCTCGCGTTCGGCTACGCGATGAACGCCGCCGGGCCGCGCTTTCGCAACCCTCGCGTCCGTGGTCTGCTCGAGGCCGCCGCGGGCGCGGCGCACTAGAAGCCAAAGGAAACCAGACATGTGTCGAAGCCCGATCCTCCCCGCTCTGCTCTGCGCCGCGCTTGCCGTCGGCTGCGCGGCCTCGCGCTCCGACATCGAAGGCCTCTACAAAGGACCAGCCGCGCGAACCACCGGTGCGACGCCGGTGAGCGTCGTCTTCGTGTTCCGCCACCTCTCGCAGCAGCACGGCTTCGACACGATCCCGAAGCTCGAGTTCGAGGGCGTGAAGGATTTCGACGATCTGTTCCGCGACGCGCTTCGCGAGGTCAGCAACGTCTCGCGCTACGAGACGTTCACGGAGCTCCCCGACGACGTGAACGATCCCAAGCGGCGCGAGAAGCTCGCGACGGCGCGATCGAACGCGGACTATGCGGTCGAGCTCGAGCTGCTCGAGGAGTCGTCGTTCAAGCAGCAGTTCCTGAGCGCGACGATCAGCGTGCTGAGCCTGACCGTGATTCCCATGCCCTACGACTGGAACTACACGATACGCGCAGATCTGAGAGCCAAGGACGGCACGCTGCGGGCGTCGTACCAGCGCAAGGCGACGCTTTCCGACTGGGTCCAGACGTTCCTGATCTTCGTCTACCCGTTTCACCCGATCGAGGGAAAGCGCGAGCAGATCTACTCCGAGTCACTGCACGACATATTCCGCCAGATCGAGTCGGAGAAGGCCCTCCGGTAGGCGCAGCGCGAACCTACGGGATCAGCACCACCCGCCCAAACGCCGCGCGGCTCTCGATGTACGCGTGCGCGGCGGCGGCCTGCGCGAGCGGGAACGTGCGGTCGACGACCGTGCGCAGCTCGCCGCGCGAAAGATCGCGCAGGATCGCGTCGAGCATCGCGCGCACGCGCGCGGTCTGGAACGCGACCTCGGCGCCGAGGAACACGCCCGTGAGCGAGCGGTTTCCCTGCGAGAGCGGCGCGGGATCGACGCGCAGATCGCCGCGGCTCACGTTTCCGACGCTGATCGCGCGCCCGCGGTAGGCCAGGCATGTGAGGCTGCGCTGCAGCGTGTCGCCGCCAACCGAGTCGACCACCAGATCCACGCCGCGGCCGCTCGTGAGCTCGCGGATCGCGTCGGCGAAGTCGACCTCGCGGTACGCGATCGGGTGATCGACGCCGAACTCCGAGAGCCGCGCGAATTTCTCGCGGCTGGCCGTGGCGTAGACGATCGCGCCCGCGCGCTTGGCGAGCTGCACGCAGGCCAGGCCCACGCCGCTCGAGCCCGCCTGCACGAGCACGCTCTCGCCGGCCCGTAGCCGGCCGAACTCGAACAGGCAGTCGTGCGCGGTCCCCCACGCCACCGGCACGCAGGCCGCGTGCTCGAAGGAGACGCCCGCGGGCACGAGCCAGGTCGCGCCGGCCGGAACCGCCGCTCGCTCGGCGTGCGAGCCGTGCATCATCAGCGCCGTGACGCGATCGCCCACCTTGCGATCCGAGACCTGCGCACCGACCTCGCGCAGAACCCCGGCGCAGTTGTAGCCGACGATGTGCGGCCGCGCGGCCATCAGGCCGCCCGCGCGGTTCAGCACGTCGCCGCCCTCGATCGCGATCGCCGCAACCTCGATCACCACGCCATTCGGCGCGCAGACCGGATCGGGCACGTCCTCGTAGCGCAGGACCTCGGGCTTTCCCGTCTCGTAATACACCGCTGCCTTCACGACTCACTCCTTCGCTGGCCCGCGCCGAAGCGGGGCGGATGCGCGCCGAGCGGGGGCGTCGGAAGCTCCCAGCGCGCGGGTGTCTCGGACATCTCGACGATCGGACCCAGGTGCTGGGGCTGCCCGTACGAGGTCTCGCTCCGGACCAGGAACGGGGCGATCCGCTCCGGCGAGAGACCCGCGCCCGCGCTGTCGCTGCGCCGCATCCGTTCGAGCCACATTCCCGTCTGACACAGCGACGCGCGCACGTGGTAGCTGCCGCCCTCGGTACTGCGGCGCGAGAGCGCGATCATGGTGCCGAGCGCCGCGAGATACCCGGTGTTGTAGTCGGTGGCGGCCGCGGGCAGAAGGCTCGGGCCTGACGCGCCGCCGTGCTCGAGCGCGATTCCAGTCACGGCCTGCGCGAGCTGCTCCCAGCCGGGCCGCAGCGCCCAGGGCCCCTGGTGCCCGTAGCAGTTGATCGACGTGTAGACGATTCCGGGCCGCAGCTCGCAGAGCGCCTCGGGGCCGAAGCCGCGCCGCGAAAGCGCGCCGCTGCGGTAGCCCTGCGCGAACACGTCCGCCTCGCGCGATAGCTCCCGCAGCCGCTCGACATCGCCGGGAAGATCGAGGTCGAGGTGCGCGGAGCGCTTGCCGTGGCTGGTGTCGATCACGAACGGCGCGATCGACGGGAGCTTCGGCGAGCCGATCCTCAGCACGTCGGCGCCGTGCGAGGCGAGCGTGCGGCCGCAGGTCGGCCCGGCGAGCACGCGCGTCAGGTCGAGCACGCGAACGCCCGAAAGCGGCCGCGCGCCGGGCGCGAACGGCTCGGGCGGACCGTCGGCGAGCTTGATCACTTCGACGACGGGAAGCGCGGCGAGCGCACGTCCCTGCGCGTGCTCCCGCCACTCCGCGGCGCTGCGAACCCGAGCGCCGCAGAGCCCGCGCTCGGCGAGCGCGTCCTCGAGCGCCTGGCCGTCCCAGCTCGCGATGCGCCTGGCCACTTCGGCGACGTCCGCGTCGCAGCCGAGCCACGCGAGCGCGCGTGCCTGGCTCTCCGGAAAGCTTCCGTGCAGCAGGAAGTGCCCCCCGTCTCGCGTCGGGTAGATTCCGGTCACGGCCCGCGCTGGGTCGTACGCGGGCAAGCCGGCAGGATTCTCGGCGCGCTGGAACAGGAAGCCGAGCAGCGACGCGGCCGCGCCGACCACGTCCACGCGGACCGTCTGTCGCCGCCCGCCGCGAGTCTCGAAGATCCGCGCGGCTTGAAGCGCGCAGGCCGCGAGCGCCGCCGCAGCGGCCTCCCCGACACGGAATCGCGTCGCCAGCACCGGATCGGCGCCGTCGATCCGCACCTGTCCCGGCTCCGGCGCGCGCACCCCCAGCGAGCGGAGCAGTGTCTCGAACGTCTCGAGTCCGGATCCGGATTCGTCCATCGACTCACTCCGCGAGCTGGCCACCGCAGTCCCTGCAATATCGCGCGCTCGGTAGGTGGCCTTCGCTGGTGCAGTGCTGGCAGCTCCGGGTCGTGATCGTGTCCGGAAGTCTCGCCGCTTCCACGATTCCTGCGGTGATGATACCCGTCGGAACGGCGATGATGCTGTAGCCGAGGATCATCAGGATCGACGCCAGAATCTGGCCCGTCGGCGTCGCCGGCGCGATGTCCCCGTAGCCCACCGTCGTCATGCTCACGATCGCCCAGTACATCGCCGTGGGAATGCTCGTGAAGCCGGACTCCGGCCCCTCGATCAGGTACATCGCCGATCCGACGATCAGGTCGAGGATCAGCACGGTCGCAAGAAAGACCAGCACCTTCGCGCGGCTCATGCGCAGCGAGGTGAGCAGCAGGTTCTGCTCGCCGAGGAATCGACCGAGCTTGAAGACGCGGAACACGCGAAGCAGGCGGAAGGCCCGGATCACCAGCAGCGACTCGGCGCCCGGCAGCACCAGGGACAGGTAGCTCGGCAGGATCGCGAGCAGGTCCACGAGCCCGAAGAAGCTCCGGGCGTAGCGGAGCGGCCGCTCCACGACGGCCAGGCGCGCGAGGTACTCGGCGCTGAAGAGCACGGTGAAGATCCACTCGGCGACCCGCAGCTCGGCGCC
>VGRW01000146.1 GCA_016875225.1 Deltaproteobacteria bacterium | reverse complement strand
TCGCGATCTTCGACGCGAGCTGGCGCGTGCTCGAGCGCTGGCAGAAGCCGTTCTTAACCGCCTACGGCAAGGCCGACCCGGTGCTCGGCTACTTCGACGCAGTCTTCCAGCAGCACGTCCCGGGCGCGAAGGGACGTCGGCACCGCCAGTTTCCGCAGGGCACTCACTTCATCCAGGAGCAGGAGCCCGCAGCGCTCGTCGAGGTGATCGACGAGGCGGCGCGCGCGTCGTGACTCGCGCCGCGCTCGCGCTGTGTCTGCTGGCGCTCGCCGCGCCCGGCGCGCACGCGCAGGACGCCGTCCCGGAGGCGCCGTTCAAGGAAGGCGACGTGCTCGGCTTCGAGCAGGTCGAGAAGCTGCGCAGCTACCTGCCGGAGCAGTTCTGGGAGCACCGCGAGTTCTTCTTCTACGAGGGCATGCAGATCGAGATCGGCCCGAAGAACCGCGACTACGGCGAGTCGAAAGTCTTCGAGGACGCCACCGCCCGCTGGCAGAAGGAGGCTGCGATCGGCCGCGACGGCGCGCTGGTCGGCTACGTCGCGGGTCGGCCGTTCGCGACCGAGAAGATCGACTGCAAGTCCGACCCGCAGGCGGCGCTGAAGATCATCTGGAATTTCAACAAGTCGTGGAACGGGAGCGGCTGGAAGACCAGCTTCTTCTACAGCTACTGGGACCGCGGCGAACAGCTCCCGCTCTTCTACAAGGGCTCGTCCGAGGGCGTCGCGCTCTCGCAGCGCGTCGAGCCGCAGTACGTCGAGTCACGCGGCGACGTGTTCGAGAAAGAGAAGCGACTCGCCGGCGGCGGAGTGACCGTGACCGAGCCGTTCGACGCGCGCGGGATCATGACGCTCTCGTACCGCTACAAGGCGTCGGATGGCCCGCTCGACGAGGCGCGAAACGACGATCTCTGGGTCTACATTCCCGACCTGCGCCGCGTGCGGCGCATCTCGCAGGCGCAGCGCACCGACTCGATCCAGGGCACCGACTTCACGATGGACGATCTGCGCAGCTTCTCGGGCGTTCCGCCGCAGTACGAGTGGACCTGTCTCGAGGAGCGCCGGCTTATCCACCCGACCAACGCGACCCGGCTCGGCTACCCCTACCGCGACGACTACAACTACGGCCCGTACGGCTTCTCGTACGCGAACGACCGCTGGGAGCTCCGCGACGCGTTCCTGGTGCGCTTCAACCCGAAGAACGAGGACCACCCGTACCACCACAAGGACATCTGGATCGACAAGCAGACCTACCAGCCGCTGTACAGCTCGGCGTACGACCGCAAGAAGGAGCTGTGGAAGCTGATCTGGCACAACTTCCGCTGGACCGAGGACTGGCTAGGCAAGACGCCAGAGACCACCGACCCGCTGGCGCGCGACGGCGTCTACAACCCGCCGTGGGAGGGCGTCGACGAGGTGCGCACGCTGCGGCTCGCGTCGCAGATCATCGTGAACGTGCAGAGCGGCACCGGAAACCGCATCGAGGTCTGGAACAACAAGGGCGGCCCGCCGCCGAGCAAGGGCGAGATCCGCCGCCTGGTCGACATCGGGCGGCTGAACAAGGGGCGCTGAGCTACGGCGCGAGCCGCGCCGCGATCTCCTGCTCGACGCGGAACAGGCGGTCCTGGCCCCAGGTGGAGTAGAGCGCCTCGCCCGTGGCGGCGCGCAGGCAGAAGCTCGGCACGCCCCAGAGCCCGAGCTCGAACAGGGCGAGCCGGTTGGCTTCGAGCTCGTCGCGCCAGCCCTCGCGATCGAGGTGCTCGATCGCCTGCGCCCACGGCAGGCCCGCGCGCTCGACGACGCGACGCAGTCCGGTGTCGCTGCCGGTGTCGATGCCCTCGGCGAACGCGGCGCTCGCGAACGAGGCCAGAAGCTCGGCCGCCCGGCCGCGCTCGCGCGCCCAAGGGTAGAGCGAGAACGCGCGCTCGACCGGGCGCCCGACCGGATCGCAGATGCGGCCGAAGGGAACGCCTGCGTCCTCGGCCTCGCGCTTGGTGTCGAGCGCGATGTAGAGCTGCTTCGCGCGCGGCACCGGCAGGCCGCGCATGACCATGGGCAGGACCGGCCGAAGCACGAGCTCGACGGCGTAGCGGCGCGCGAGATCGAGAGCGCGCTCGATCGCGATCGCGGTGTACGGGCTGCGCAGCGACGGGTAGAACTCGAACGCGAACGTCCGCCTGGCCGAGCCGCTCGCGCGTCCCTGCGGTGCGGGCCGCCTCAATATCGGCTCGGCGCTGGCGCTGGCCCGAAGCGCGCCGAGCGACTGCAGGCGCCGCTCCAGGTGCCAGAGCCGGTCGACGCCCCAGTACCACTCGCCGCCGTAGTGGAACATGGCGCCCAGGTAGTGGCCGAGCCGATCGCGGAGCGCGTCGCCGTCGGCGCTGCGAGCGCGGACCTCGGCGGCGTCCGCGCTTCCGACTTCGCGCTCCAGCGCGGCGAGCGAGAGCCCATCGCCGCTCCAGAGCGCGGAGCTCGCCCGCGCTGCGGCGCTGGTGAAGGCGTTCGCGGCGATCGCGCTGGCGAGCAGCGCGGCCGCGCGCGCGACGAGCGCGGGATCCGGCGCGGAAGCGCCCGCGGGAAACGCGAGCCCGTACGCCGGCGCGACGTCGGCGGCGTCGCGGCGCGAGAAGGCCTCGAGCCGGGTCCGCTCGGGCGCCGCCGCGTCGGAAGGGGGGTTCACCAGGTGCGGAACCAGCTCGATCTCGTAGCGCTCGACCAGCCGCGGCAGCACCTGCGCCGCGAGCGCGCCGTACGGGTCGTCGACTTGGTGGAAGTAGTGCACCCGGTGAGGCTCGGAGCGCAGCCGGCGCCGCCGCTCGGCCAGCCAGCGCCGCGCGTCGCGCGTGCGCGGGCTGGTGAGCAGCCCCGTGAACAGCGGCGAGACGCGGCGCACGAATCCACCGTCCATCGCTTTGCATCGTGGCATATGACCTGCCAAAATGCACCCGTGGCGTACGGCGCGCGCGCGTATCGGCTCTTCTCCTGGGAGCACAGCTATTTCTCCGGGAAGGTCCGCGCGTTCCTGCGCTACAAGGCGAGCGCCGGCGCGCTCGAGTACGAGGACATCCTCGCCACGCCCGAGCTGATCGCGGGCCTGCTGATCCCCGCGACGCAGACCAACGTGGTGCCTCAGCTGCTCGCGCCCGATGGAACCTGGGTGCAGGATTCCAGCGAGATCATCGACTTCTGCGAGCGCGCGCACCCCGCGCCGGCGGTGATTCCGCCAGCCGACACCGCGCCGAAGCAGCGTCTCGCCAGTCACCTGATCGAGCTTCTCGCCGACGAGTGGATGGTGGTCTACGGGTTTCTCGAGCGCTGGCTGTACTCGCTCGACGGGGCCGAGCCGAGTCACGCGGCCGCAAACGAGCAGCAGTGGGGGGCGGTGTTCGCGGCTGGCGCCGACGGCGAGACGCGAAGGCGCTCCGCGCAGGCGATCTTCGCCGGCGGCTTCGGCGTGGCCTCGGGCTTTGCCAACCCGCGCGGGATCTTCGCCGGGCTGGTCGCGCTCGGCGCGACCGAGCGCATGATCCCGGCCTGGGAGGCGAGCCACGCCCGGCTGCTCGACCGGCTAGAGGCGCACTTCTCGCGCCACGACTTCGCGCTCGGCGGGCTGCCGTCGCTGGCCGACTTCGGCCTGCTCGGGCCGCTCTACGCTCACCACTACCGCGACCCGGTCGCGGGCTTCCGCCTGCGCACCCGCTACCCGCTCGTGACCGAGTGGGTCGAGCGCGCGAATCACACCTGCGACCTGAACGCTCGAAGCTACGGGCAGAAGCTCTACTCACTCGGGCCGAACCGCGAGCTGGTCGCGCGCCCCGCCACGAGCGACGGCGCGGCGTGGCTGGCCGGAGACCGCATCGCGCCCACGCTGCTTCCCGTGCTCGAGGTGTTCTTCCTCGAGATGTGGCCCGCGCTCACGAGCGCGCTCGCGGCGCTCCGCGCGTACCTCGCAAGCGGCCGGCACGCGCCGGGCGCGGAGCTGCCGGGCAAGACGTTCACGCCTACGCCCGGCTTCGAGGCGCTGCAGACCGGCGACGGCCCGCTCAATTACGAGTTCGAGCTCGGCGGACTTCGCGAGCGGCGCATGGTCGTGCCGTACCACGTCTGGATGCTGCAGAGGGGG
>VGRW01000145.1 GCA_016875225.1 Deltaproteobacteria bacterium | reverse complement strand
TTCGGTTGGTTGGCACTCTCGTAGACGGAGTGCCAGGCGCGGCCGATGGTACGGCGGCCGGGTTCGAAGTCAACGCCTCGCGGGGGCGTTCTCGAGCTCGGCGAGGCGGGCGAGAGCGTTCTCCGGGCGCGAGAACGGCCCGCGCGGAATCGCCTGCTCGAGCGCTTCGCGCGCTCGCGTTGCGTCGCCGAGCACCTCGTAGGCGATCGCCTCGTACATGCGCAGGGACGGCCTCGAGCGCGGCTCGGCGGCGATTCCGCGCTCGATCGCCGAGGCGATTCCCGCCGCGTCGCCGGCCCTCGCGTGGAGCTCCGCGAGCTGGCCGTAGGCGCGGACGAAGAGCGGCTCGCGCTCGATCACGGTCTCGATCAGCGCGCGCGCCTCCTCGCTTCGGCCGTCGCTCGACGCGCGGATCGCGCGCATCAACAGCCAATCCGGCTCGTCGCGCAGGACCTCGTCGGGAGAGGGCAGCGCTCGGCGCAGCCGGGCCGAGCCCGGCGGCAGCAGCACGGTCGCCACCAGATCCGTGTAGACGATCTTCCAGCCGTGGCTCGGGCCCGAGAGCGCGTCGGCCAACCGGCTCGAGCCCTGCGGGACCAGGACCGCGTCCACCGGGTACTGCGCCAGTCGCGACGAGAGGCCTTCGCGCGCCGCGGAGAGCGCGAGATAGTCGAGATAGGTCTTGTCGTCGTAGAGCGTGTTCGCGCGGCCGTCGATCATGACCTTGAATTCGGGAGCGTGGAGCATCACGTACCCGCCCCAGTTGTAGTGATTGAGCAGGCGGGGTCCGGGCTCGAGCGCGCGCAGGTAGCGGAGCGCGGCGCGCGGGTAGAGCTGTGACTCCGTCCAGCGCTCGAGCATGCCCGGAGTGAGCCGGATGCCGCTCCAAAGTCCGGCCGCGACCAGGAGCGCCGCGAGAATCGCGGCCGAAGGAGCCGGCGCAGCGAGCCGTTGCGGCAGCCGGCTCAGCAGCGGCTCGCCGAGCCGCGCGAAGAGCCGAGCGGTGAGCGGCAGCGCCGTGAGCGCGAAGAGCGGAATGAATCGGCGCGAGGTGAGAGCCATCGCGCAGGCGACGCCTGCGAGCAGGACGAGATACGGGTCGCGCTTGCGCGAGCGCAGCTCGAGCGCCGCTCCTGCGGCGCTCGCGATCAGGAGCCAGGTGAATCGGCCCGAGAAGCCGCGGACATCGAGGCTTGCGCCCGGTGGCTGCCACTCGAGTATGTCGCGGAACGGAGAGCTCGAATCGAGATAGGCGATCGGATACTCGAGGATCCGCCAGCCCCACGGATTGCACAGGAACGCGAGCCCGGAGAGCGCGACCCCGGCCCAGAGCCGCGCGTCGATCACCGGGCGCCGCACTTCGAGCGAAGCGCGTGCGGTCTCGACCAGGGCGAACAGGCCGATCGCGCCGAAGCCGAACACGAAGCCCCCGTGCAGATTGCACCAGAGCACCATCAGCGCGGGCCAGAGCCAGGGCGCCCACGGCGCGCGCCGGGTCCAGAGGAAGATCCCGAGGAAGAGCAGCGAGAGCTCGTGCGGCCGGATGTCGAGGAACCAGTGGCAGGTCGCCGCGGCCGCCCAGATCGCGAGAACCGCGCCGAAATCGCTGCCGCTGCGTTGGCGGGCCACCTCGAAGCCGAGCGCGAAGATCGCCAGGAGCAGCGCGAAGTTCGCCCAGGCGACGAGCTGCGGGTCGATCTCCCAGGCGAGCCAGTAGCCGACGCCCCAGAGCCACTCGTGGTGCATCCAGGGGCGGCCGGCGAAGGTGAACGAGAACGAGTCGACGGTCGGCAGGCGCAGGCTCTCCCAGATCTCGCGGCCGGCCGCCAGGTGCCACCACAGGTCCGAGCCCGCGACCGACGGAGCGAACCAGGCGGCGGCGCCCGCGAGCGCGGCCAGAGGCGCGAGCCAGCGATTGATTTTCGCCATTCTTTCGAGTAGCGTCGCGGCGCGAAGGTCTTTCACCGCCGGGGACTTTCGCGGGGTAGAGTAAGGACGAGCGCCCCAGTCCCGGGGCCATGGAGGTTCGAATGCACCTCACCAAGCGACAGAAAGAGATCTTCGATTTCGTCTGCGAGTACTTGGAGCGAGAGGGGTACGCACCGAGCCTCGAGGAGATCGGAGAGCGGTTCGGCCTCTCGTCCGTGGCGACGGTTCACAAGCACGTGCAGAACCTCGTCGAAAAGAACCTGCTGCGGAAGGCCTGGAACCGCAGTCGCTCGATCGAGGTGGTCCGCGACGAGCCCGCGCCGGCCAGCGTCGAGATCCCGCTGCTGGGGCGCGTCGCGGCCGGACGGCCGATCGAGGCGATCGCGATCCCCGACACGATCGCCGTCCCTCCCGAGATGGTCGCGCGCAGGAATTGCTTCGCACTTCGCGTCGCGGGCGACTCGATGATCGACGACCACATCGTCGATGGCGACGTGGTCGTGCTCGAATCGCGAAAGAACCCGCGCGGCGGCGAGACGGTGGTCGCGCTGATCCGAGGCGAGGAGTGCACGCTGAAGCGCTTCTACCAGGACGGCGGAAAGGTCCGCCTGGTGCCAGCAAACGCCGCGCTGTCGCCGATGGAGTTCCCGGCCGAGGACGTCGAGGTTCAGGGCGTCGTGATCGGGCTGGTGCGGAACTTCTGATTCGGCACGACCATCCGAGGCCGCGACGACCGTGCTGATCACCCGTCGGATGGAATTCTCCGCCTCGTATCGCGACGCCTCGGGCGCGACGCTCGGCCACAACTGGGAGCTCGAGGTCACGCTCGCGGGACCGGTGGACGGCGAGACCGGGATGTTGATCGACCTGAAGGATCTGAAGTCGGTGCTCGAGCGCGAGGTCGAGGCGCGTTTCGACCACCGCTGCCTGAACGACGACACACCGTATTTTCGCGACCGCGCCCCGACGCCGGAGCGCTTCGCCTCGCTGCTCTTCGAGCTTCTCGACAAGGCCCTGCCGAGCGGTCTTCTGCACCGCGTGCGGCTCAGCCCGACGCGCGATCTGACCATCGAGGTCACCCGTTGATCCGAACGCTCCGCCGCTACGAGTTCTCCGCGGCGCACGTGCTCGCGCGCTCGGACTGGAGCGACGAACGAAACCGCGCCGTCTATGGCAAGTGCGCGAATCCCGCCGGGCACGGCCACAACTACCGCTTCGAGCTCACACTCGAGGGGGCCGGGCCGTCGGGCGATGCGCTCGACGCGATCGTTCGCTCACGCGTCCTCGACGAGCTCGACGCGCGCCTGCTGAACCGTGAAGTCGCCGCGTTCCGGCTCGTCGTGCCGACGGCGGAGAACATCGCCCGACACATCTGGGATACGCTCTGCGTCGCGCTCGAGCCGGCGCGTCTGACCTGCGTGCGCCTGATCGAGACCGGCAACAACTCGGTCGAGTACTTCGGGAGCTGATGGGGCGGATGAGCAAGATCGAGGGCCTGATCGAGGAGCTGCTGCGCGAGATCGGCGAGAAGCCGGAGCGCGAGGGGCTCGTGCGTACGCCCGGCCGCGTCGCCCGCTCGTTCGAGTTCCTCACCCAGGGCTACGAGCTCGATCCCCAGAAGATCCTGAACGAGGCGGTCTTCGAAGAGTCCGACAACGAGATGCTGATCGTGAAGGACGTCGACTTCTACAGCCTCTGCGAGCACCACCTGCTCCCGTTCTTCGGCCGCGCACACGTGGCGTACGTGCCGAACGGCAAGATCGTCGGACTCTCGAAGATTCCGAGGCTGGTCGAGATGTACTCCAGACGCCTGCAGGTTCAGGAGCGGCTGACCAACGAGATCGCCCGCGCGATCGAGAAAGTTCTGCAGCCGCGTGGGGTTGCCGTGATCATCGAGGCCCGCCACCTGTGCATGATGATGCGCGGCGTCCAGAAGCAGAACTCCTACGCGATCTCGAGCGCGATGCTCGGCGAGTTCGAGTCCGATCCCAAGACCCGCGCCGAGTTCGTGCAGCTGATCCACAACGCCCGCGTCGCCTGAATCCGCGCACGGCGGCTTGCGTCAGAAGCCGCGTGCGGGTTCTCTTCTTGACAGGGGGGTTCAAGTCTCATACGGTGCGCGACGAAAAGCAGGCACCGAGGCCTGCTCTTCAGAACCGGCCCCCCCTCTGGCGCGTCTTGCGAGACGGCCGGAGTGTGAGTGGAGCCGTTTTTTTGCAGGCAGATTTTGACACGCTGCGTCGAATCGAGGCGCAGGGACTGGTCGCAAGCGGAGCTG
>VGRW01000144.1 GCA_016875225.1 Deltaproteobacteria bacterium | reverse complement strand
CCCCAGGCTGCCCCAGTCCTGGCCGAAGAGCACGGCATCGCGCGCGTCGACGGCGAGGAGCCACTCGCGCATCCAGGCGACGTGTCGCGGATAGGTGTAGTCCGCCTTTGCCGCGGGCTTGTCGCTCCTGCCGAAGCCGACCAAGTCGGGCGCGAGCACGCGGTAGCCGCGCGCGACCAGGCCGGGGATCATCTTCCGGTACAGGTACGACCAGGTCGGCTCGCCGTGGAAGAGCACGGCGCAGATCGCGCCGCGCGGCCCCTCGTCGACGTAGTGGACGCGAAGCCGCCCGCCCTCGAAGTCGGCCACCTCGAGGTAGCGCGGCGCGAACGGGTAGCCAGGAAGATCCGCGAAGCGCGCCTCGGGAGTGCGGAGCTTTTCCACGTCAGCGTTCCTCCTGCGTGGTGGCGACCAGCCACTGGCTCTCGAGCCCCGCCGTGCGGTGCACGCCGATCGCGGCGACTTCGGGGCTCGTGGCGAGCTCGACGAACTTCGCGCGCGATGGGTACTCCGCCAGCGCGCTCGCGTGGTAGCCGGGCTCGACGTCGGCGATCACCATCTGATCGACGCGGCCCATGTACAGGATCCGGCCGCCGTGCGACTCGACGATCTTGCGCATCGGGGTCCCGTAGCGGAGGTACGCCTCTTCCCCGGAGACTCCCTGGTCCGGAGCGTCGGCGCGCTCCTTGTAGCGCAGCAGGTTCAGCATCACGACGGGCCGGTCCGGCGGGCCCGCGAGCAGGGTCTTCAGCTGTTCGGGCCTGGGATAGATCGACACGCGCCCCTCCAGTCTGCGGCTCTCGGGCATTGTGGCACAGCCACTGTCATTAGGGAAAGCGCTTGCGCGTGAAGCGCCGGTAGAGCGCTCGCGACAGCCAGCCCAGCGCGAGCAGGAGCGCGACGGCCACCGCCGCGATCACGGTCGAGTAGCGGCGCAGCAGCACCGAGGCCGTGTTCGTGGCGAGCTGCTCGAAGGTGTTGTAGCCCGCGGGCACCTCGAGCACCCCGACGCTCGCGGCGAAGACGCGGTAGTCGTCGAGCAGCTCCGCGAAGCGCTCGGGCTCGTCGTCGTCGAGCACGCGCGTCTCGCCCGGGTCGCTCGCCAGGTCGTACAGGTGCCAGAGGCCGTCGCCGTGGGGCGGCAGATCCCTCACCAGCTTGTACGCGCCCTTCCAGAGCGCGGCGCTTCCCGCGGCCTCCATCCCGACGGGGTCGGCGTCGCCGTAGACACGCTCCGCGCGGTCGAGGAGCACCGGTCGCAGGCTGCGCCCGGTGATCGGCGCGGGACCCGCGGGCGGCGTGACCGAAGCGAATTCGAGGATCGTCGGCGCGATGTCGGTGACGTAGGAGAACGCGCGCTCGGTCTGAGCCGCGGGAATGCCGGGGCCGGACATCACCAGCGGCACGCGCACGCCGCCCTCCGCGGCGTGGAACTTGAACAGCGCGTGCGGGGATGAGTTCGCGTTCGCCGCTTCCGGGCCGATCGCGGCGAAGGTTCCCTTCTCGCCCAGACGCTCGACGTCGCGCGAGTAGCCGACGCTGTCGAGCCAGCGGCGGAACGGCGCGCTCGTGGTGGGGTCGCCCGACTCCGCGCCGTTGTCGGAGAGCACGAGGAAGAGCGTGTTCTCGTACGCGCCGATCTCGCGCAGGTGCGCGATCAGGCGGCCAAGATGGTGGTCCATCGCCTCGAGCATTCCCGCGTTCACGGCCATGCTCTTCGCGGCGAGGCGCTGCTCGTCCGGCGGGAGCGCGTCCCAGTCGCGCAGCCCCGCGGGCAGCGGTCGGATCGGCAGATCGGCGGCGATCAATCCGCTCGCGATCGCGCCGCGGTGCCGGCGCTGGCGCTGCGCGGCCCATCCCGCGTCGTACACGCCCTCGTAGCGCGCGACGAACTCGCGCGGCGCCTGGATCGGGATGTGGATGGCCAGGAAGGGCAGATACGCGAAGAACGGCCGGCCGTCGCCGTTCGCGCCGTCGATGTACTCGATCATGCGATCGACCAGAAGCTCCGAGGAGTAGAACGTCTCGGGCAGGCGCACGGGCGCACCGTCCTCGAACCAGTCGGCGCCCTCGTAGATGGGCAGGTACGCGCGCTGCTCCCAGTTGTCGCCGCCGGTGGCGTCGAGCGCGAGCGAGCGCTCGAAGCCGTGGGAGTCCGGAAGCGCGCCGGGCGTGTGGCCCAGGTGCCACTTTCCCGTCATGTAGGTGTGGTAGCCCGCGCCGCGCAGGATCGTCGCGATCGTGACCACGTTCTCCGCGAAGTGACCGAGATACCCCGGCCGGCCCGCGTGCTCGGGCGGAACCGTCTCGGGAAGATTCGCGACGCCCGCCGTGTGGCTGTCGACGCCGGTGAGCAGCATCGCGCGCGACGGCGCGCACATCGGCGAGACGTGGAAGTTCGAGAAGCGCGCGCCGCTCGCGGCGAGAGCGTCGATGTTCGGCGTGGCGATCTCGCTTCCGTACGCGCCGAAGTCGGTGTAGCCCGCGTCGTCGACCAACACGAGCACGACGTTCGGGGGCGACGCGTCCGCGGCGCGCGCGGGCGCGGCGGCGAGGAGCAGCGCCGCGCCTGCGGCCGCGAACCGGGTCCGGAACCTCGACACGAAACCTCCTGCCGCGGACGGCTGTCCGATATTGGCACTCGATATGATAAATTATTTCGCCGCTGGTTCTGGCAGCATACCGCGAGGCTCGCCCCCCGGGGGGGGCGAGCGGATGAAGGAGCGCGATGACCCACCCCTACCGGATCTTCGGCATCGAGATGTCCCCCTACTCCGTGAAGGTTCGCTCGTACTTTCGCTACAAGGGGATCCCGCACCGCTGGATCGTGCGCGACGCCGACGCGCAGGCCGAGTACGCGAAGTACGCCAAGCTCCCGATCGTGCCGCTGGTGGTGACGCCCGGCGGCGAGGGGATCCAGGACTCGACGCCGATCATCGAGCGGATCGAGGCGGAGCACCCGACGCCGTCGATCCACCCGCCCGACCCGGTGTCCGGGTTCGTCTCCGCGCTGCTCGAGGAGTTCGGCGACGAGTGGGGCAACAAGTGGATGTTCCACTTCCGCTGGGCGCGCGACGTGGACCAGATCGCCAGCGCCGGGCGGATCGCGCGCGGCATGATGCCGGCCGCGAGCGACGAGCAGCACGCGGCGATGAGCGCGCAGATCCGCGAGCGGATGGTGAACCGGGTCTTCTTCGTCGGCTCGAACGAGAAGACCGCGCCGCAGATCGAGAGCTCGCTTCGCGAGGCGCTCGGGATCCTCGACGCGCACCTGGCCACGCGGCCGTACCTGTTCGGCGCGCGGCCCGCCTTCGCCGACCTGGGTCTCTTCGCGCAGCTCTACGAGGCCTGGACCGATCCGACCGTGGGAGCGCTGGTCGAGGGCCGAGCACGAAACGTGCTCGACTGGGTGCACCGCATGCTCTGGCCGCGCGCGGAAGGCGAGTTCGAGCCGTGGTCGGCGCTCGAGCCCACGCTTCTTCCGCTGCTGCAGCGCAGCGTCGGCGCGCTCTTCCTGCCCTGGACGCTCGCGAACGCCGCCGCGCTCGCCGCGGGGCGCGAGGAGTTCAGCGTCGCGCTCGACGGCAGGGAGTGGACGCAGAAGCCGCAGAAGTACCACGCGAAGTCGCTACAGGCGCTGCGCGAGAAGTACGCGCGCGTGGCGGACAAGTCCGCGCTCGACGCCGTGCTCGAGCGCGCGAACTGCCTGGCGGGGCTGCGCCCGTGATCGACCTCTACACCGCCGCGACGCCGAACGGGCACAAGGCCTCCGTCACGCTGGAAGAGCTCGGGCTTCCCTACACCACCCACGCGGTCGACCTGTCGAAGAACGAGCAGAAGCAGCCCTGGTTCCTGGCGATCAACCCCAACGGGCGGATTCCCGCGATCGTCGACCGCGAGCTCGGCGACCTCGCGGTCTTCGAGTCCGGCGCGATCATGATCCACCTGGCGGAGAAGACCGGGCGGCTCCTGCCGACTTCACCCGCGCCGCGCGCGCGCGTGCTCTCGTGGCTGATGTTCCAGATGGGCGGGATCGGCCCGATGATGGGCCAGGCCAACGTCTTCTTCCGCTACTTCCCCGAGAAGATCCAGCCGGCGATCGACCGCTACCAGAACGAGTCGCGCAGGCTCTTCGAGGTTCTCGACCGCAGGCTCGGCGAGAGCGAATGGCTGGCCGACGACTTCTCGATCGCCGACATCGCGAACTGGTGCTGGGTGCGCACGTACAAGTGGTCGGGCGTCTCGATCGACGGGCTAGAGCACCTGCGCCGCTGGCTCGACGCGATGAAGGCGCGGCCCGCGTGCCAGCGCGGAATCGAGGTGCCGGTCGCGG
>VGRW01000143.1 GCA_016875225.1 Deltaproteobacteria bacterium | reverse complement strand
CGGATCCGCCGGCTCAGCGGAGAGCCTCCGAGAGAAAACACTCAAATCCCGCGTAATCCGGAAAGGAATCCAGGAAGGCGAAGAATCGGACGTCCATCGGCTGCTACAGAAAAGAAGTTGCTTGATCCGCGAAGTCTGGCGCCGTGGCGAAGGACATCTACGACAACAAGATCGTGAACGAGCGCTCGTACATGCAGTCGGCCAACACGCGCGTCGTGACGTTCGAGATGTGCGGGAACGACTTCCTGCAGGCGCGGAGCGCCTTCAAGAACCAGACCGGCACGTGCAGCTTCTCGGGCATAGACACGGCGATGGCCAACTGCACCACCTATCAAGAGCGGGCGATGCAGTACATCAACGCCAACGCGCACGCGAACACCAAGCTCAAGGTGGTCTCGAACGTCTACTACCCGGGCTACGACGCCGACAACGTGCTCAGCAGCTGCACGGTGAACGGAAGCCAGATCAACATGCGCGACATGTTCCTGCCCTACCTGGCCAAGAGCAACTGGCGCGCCTGCAACTTCGCGAGCCAGTACGGCTTCCAGTGCGCGGACTCGTTCGCCCAGTTCATGGCGGCCGACTTCGACACGAACGGCGACGGTGCGGTGGACTCGGACGCGATCGCGTACCAGCTCGGCGAGAGCGAGTCGAGCTACGTGACTCGCATCACGAGCACGCTGAAGTCGACGCTGACCGACGCGAACTACAAGCGACCCACGTCGACGACCACGGTCGACTACATCCTCTCGGACAACACGCACCCGACCTACCAGGGGAGCACGGTCTACGTGGGCCTGTTCGGCGGGACGGGCTCGACGACCACGGCGCCGGACTACACCGACGCACAGATCGTCGGCGGGAAGAACCCGGGCTGGAACCAGCTCGGTCACGAGCGGATGGGCTGGGCGCTCTCCGTCTTCAATCCCGCAGCGCCGTAGTCACTCGAAGCGGCCGGGCCGCTCCGGCGCCGCAACGGGGGAGGGAGCCCGCGCTCCCTCCCCCGTCTCTTCTTGGAATCGGGCCGATCGCTTGAACCTTGCCGTTCTCGGAATCCCCCCGGGCGCGCGCCTGCCGGTGGCGCTGCTGCAGATCCTCGCGCGCGGCGCGCTCGTCCTTCTCGCGCTCTACCACGTTCCGCTCCTGCTTCCGGAGCTGCACCAGGCGCTCGACTACCGGCCGCTCGCGACGCTCGAGCTCGGGGGGCTGCTCGCGGTCTTCTTCGCGCTGCCGGAGCTCGGCGCCTGGATCGTTCGCCGGCTCTGCGCTTCGCGCGCGTGGATCGAATCGGGTGCGCTCGTGATCGAAGGACGCGGCGGGCGCGCCGAGGTGCCGGTGGGCGAGATCGCGGAGATCGTGCCGTGGGCGCTGCCGGTGCCCTGGCCAGGGCTTCGCCTGCGGCCGCGCTCGAGCGCGCACCCGTCACTGCGGCTCGCGGCGGCGGATCCCTCCATCCTGCTCGAGCTTCTCGGTGCGTCGGGCGCCGCCATGCCGGCGCGAGAGGCGCTGGCGCACCCATCGCTGCGGCTCGCGCGAGCTCGCGAGCGGTCGCGCAGCCGGCTCGATCGGCCGCTGCTGAAATTCGCGATCTTCGCGCTGGTGCCGGCGCTGCCGCTCTTCCGGCTGCACCAGTGGATCAGCTTCGGCGGCACCTTCGGCGAGTACCACGAGTTCGGGCTCGCGGCGTACCTGCTCGGGTTCGCTCTCTACTGGGGGCTCTCGGCGATCTACCTGCTGCTCTTCGCCGCGGGGCTTCGCGCGCTCGCCGAGCCGCTGACGCTGGTCGCGCTCCTGCTTCCTCCGCGCTGGGATCTGGCCGTGCGCCGCGTTGCAGAGGGGCTGCTCCGCGCGCTCTACTACCTGACGCCGCCGGCGCTCCTGATCGCGCGCCTGGCGCTGCAGTGAGCCGGCTCGCGAGGGGCGGATGAAGACCGACACCGAACTGCGTTTCCGAGCGCCCGCGATCGCGGGCTGCATCGCGCTCGCGCTGGTGGCGGCGGGCGCCGGTCTGCTCTGGTGGGGAAGGGCCGCGCAGCCGATGCCCGAGGCGTCGCTTCATTCCGCGGTTCCGCGAGAGGGCGCGCCTGGTCCGACCGCTCCGACGGCGCCGCCTGCTGGAGAGGCGCGGGCCGAAGCGAGCCCAGCTGCGGCGGCAGCACGCCGAAGCGTCACGCCCCGCCGCCAGGACGCGGCCGCGCCCCGCGGCGCCGCGTCGCCGTCCGAAGAGGAGGTCGAGCACGTGTTCGAGAACGAGCCGGGCCGGGACTACGGCCCCGGCATCGACGCGAAGGGCTACATCGAGGCGCTGCGCGAGGCGGGCGAGACCGAGGGGATCGCCGCGTTTCCGCCGCCGGGCACCGATCCGCCGAAGGCCGGCGTGATCGTGCCCGAGGGCTACGCACTGCCCGAGGGCTACGAGCGCTACTACCAGTACTCCGACGAGGGCGCGCCGCTCGAGCCGATCCTGGTGTACTCGCCCGACTACGAGTTCTTCGACGACGAGGGCGCGCCGATTCCGATCGCTCCGGGGCGCGTCGTTCCCCCCGAAGAGGCGCCGCCCGACCTTCCGATCCAGATCCTCGATCCCGAGCGCCCGCGCGAGCCGGGCCGTCTGATCGATCAGAACCCGTGACGTGAGCGCGCGCGGGCTCGCGATGCTCTCGTTCGCCGCGAGCGGGCTCGCGCTGCACCTCTACGCGCGCGTCGAGACGCCGGGCGAGCTGCTCGGATTCGCGCTCTTCGTGCCGTGGCTCGCGGTGCTCGATCGCGCGACGAGCGCGCGCGCTTCGCTCGTGTCCGGCGCGTGGATGAGCGCGGTCTTCGCGCTCTCGGTGTTCGCCTGGTTCGGCACGGCGATGGCGGGCTACGCGGACGCGCCGGCCTGGCTGGGCATCGCGCTGCTTCTGCTCTTCGCGCCGCTGCTCCAGCCGCAGCTCCTGGTCTTCGCGTGGGTGCGGCATCTGGCCGGCTCGCCCCAGGCGTGTGGCTTCGCGGCCGTCCGCCGCGCGCTCGCGGGCGCGTGCGCGTACGTGGCGGCGGAGTGGCTCCTGCCGCGGCTCTTCGGAGACACGCTCGGACACGGGCTCCATCCGTCGCTCTGGCTGCGGCAGGGCGCGGATCTCGCCGGCCCGCCCGGGCTGACGCTTGCGCTCCTGCTCGCGAACGAGGCCGTGCTGCGCGCGCTTCGCGACTGGCGACGAGCCGCGCGTCCTGCCGCGACCGCGCTCGCGATCGCGGGGACGCTCGCGGGCTACGGCGCGCTTCGCCTCGCGGATCTCCGCGCGCGCGCGGAGCCGCGCGTCCTGCTTCGCGCCGGGCTGGTCCAGGCCGACCTCTCGCGCTACGCGCGGCTTCGCGACCAGCTCGGCAGCTACGACGCGGCGGTCCGCATCCTCGCGGAGCACTTCGAGCTCTCGGAGCGTGCGCTCGCGCGCGGCCCGCTCGATCTGATCGTCTGGCCGGAGACCGTCTACCCGACCACCTTCGGCGCGCCGAAGAGCGAGGATGGCGCCGAGCTCGACCGCGCCATCGCCGGCTTCGCAGCACTTCACCGCGTCCCGCTGGTCTTCGGCGCCTACGACGTCGAGAAAGGCGCGGAGTACAACGCGGCTTTCTTCCTCGCTCCCGGCGGCGAGTACGACGTCTACCGCAAGCAGGCGCTTTTTCCGCTCACCGAGCGCGTGCCGGCGTGGCTGGATTCCCCGGGGCTGCGCCGCCTGCTGCCCTGGCTCGGAACCTGGCGCAGTGGCGGCGGTCCGCGCGTGCTGGAGCTCGCTCTCGCCGGCGGGCGCGCGCTCCGGGCCGGGACGCTGATCTGCTACGACGCGGTCGATCCGGGCCTGGCCCGCGCCTCTGCGCGCGAGGGCGCCGAGCTGCTGCTCGCGCTCTCCAACGACTCCTGGTTCGACGAGGGCTCCGGGCCGCGCCTGCACCTGGTCGTGTCGGCATTCCGCAGCGTCGAGACGCGGCTGCCACAGATCCGTGTCACCAACACCGGAATCAGCGCCGCGATCGACGCGGAGGGCACGCTGCTCGGAGCGCTCGACGTCCACGAGCGCGACGCTCTCGTCGTGGACGTTCCGGCCGGGCCGGGCGCGAGCACGCTGGCGAAGCGCTGGGGCGACTGGCTCGGTCCGGTCTCACTCTGCGTCGCCGCGCTGCTCCTGCTCGCGCGCCGGCTCGAGGCGCGCCGCTAGCCTGGATTTCTCACCACTCAAACGAGCACAGGCCGGCTGACTTCTGTTAACCGTTGAGTTGCAAGACAAAACGGGCCAACAGAAAGGGCCGACCTGTGCAGACAGAGTGTAGCGCGACGCAGCTTGAGTTTTCGCCGCTGGGACGACGGCCCGTGGTGGGCCGGTTCGACGCGGAGCACGCGAGCAGCGACGGCGGGGTGCTGCTGCTGCGCGAGC
>VGRW01000142.1 GCA_016875225.1 Deltaproteobacteria bacterium | reverse complement strand
CTCGACAACCAGAAGGCCGTGACGGTGCGCGGCGCGTTCCTGCAGAACCCCAACTACATGGGCGTGTTCTATCGCGAGGGCTACACCGTGCTCGAGATGGAGGCCGGGCCGTACCTGTCGGCGATCTACGAGCTGGTCGACCCGCGCCGCCATCCCAACGACGAAGTGGTGAGTCTCTCGGAGCGGACCAGCACGGCGGTGGGAATCCTGCACTACGCGTCGGACACGCCGTACAGCCGCCGTCAGTCACTCCTGTCGAAGAGTCTCGGCAGCTTCGGGACGGACTCGACCTACGCGTGCGCGATCGCGATCACCCGCCAGATCCTCTCGCGCGAGATCGAGCGGCTCAAGACTCCTTCTTGAGCTCGCGCCAGGCCGGGAGCTTCGCGAGCAGCGCGCGCAGGATGCGCGCGGTGGGCTCGAACTCGCGTTCGCCGTGTCGCGACGCGGCTCGGAGCCGCACCTCGGTCGGAAACATCTCGAGCAGCGGCGGCGGGCGCCGGAAGGCGACGTGCAGGTCCCAGAACGGCTTGTCGCGGTGCGCGGTGCCCGAGAGCGCGCGCAGCGCCGGCGCGAAGATCGCGTTCGCGCCGCCGCTCGAGGCGAACGCGTCCAGCGCGATGATCGCGGTGTGGCGCGTTCCGATCCTCCCGGCCTCGATCGCCTCCCACGCGTAGCGCGCGGGGACCAGGCTCGCGAGCGATCCGTCGACGAGCGCGGAGAGCCGGTGCTCGTCGAAGATCCGCTTCAGGATCTTCGCGACGTGCGCGTCGTCCTCGGGCGGGTCGTACTGGAGAAGCCCGGGGATCGCGGCCGAGAAGCCCGCGGCGTCCAGCGCCGGCAGCTCCGCGGTCTCCGGATCCGCGCCGAAGAACGTCGGCACGAGCGCGCGCCGGCTCATCGCGAGCGCGACGAGCGAGGAGACGGCGCGGACCAGCACCGAGCCCGGCAGCTCCTGGAGCGCTTCCGCACCGGACAGCTCGGCGTCGACCATCCGCGCGAAGTCACCGCTCGCGCCGAGAATGGCTCCCGGACCCAGGCCCGTCGCGAGCGCGTCGGTCGGGATGGCGAGCTCGCGAAGCCGCAGCGGCTCGCCGTCGCGATTGCTGAAGAGCGATCCGAGCGGTCCGCGCAGGTCGAGCCGGAGCGCCGCCGGCATTCCGAAGCGCGCGGCGAGTCGCGCCGGCCGGAACACGGCGCTGCCGCGAAGCAGGCGGACGTCCTCGAGCAGCTCGTCGAGGTCGAACGCGTGGTGGCGGCCGCGGATCACGCCGAGAAGCGAGCCGATGCTGCAGCCGACCTGGTAGTCGGGGCGAAGCCCGAGATCCTCGAGCCGCACCAGCGCGCCGAGGAACGCGTAGCCCGATCCCGCCGCTCCGCCGAGAACCAGAACCAGGCGCTTGTGCGCGATCTCGGCGTCGAGCGTGGCCTCGTCGGCGAGGCCCCCGCGCGACACCAGCAATCGCGCCTCGTCGACCAGACGGACCACCTTCGGCAGCAGAGCGTGCAGGTCGTTCGCGTCGATCCGATCGGGCTCGGTCGGGAGCACCGGCGCGAGGAGCTGCAGCAGCCGCAGCCGGAACGAGCCGATCCGTTCGATCAGCGCATCGGGCTCGGGCCCGATGCTCGAGATCTGCGCCAGGCGGATCGCATAGCGCAGGCAGTCGAGCTCGCGCGGGAGCATGAACATCGGGTCGTCGACCGCGCGGCGCGCGAGCGCGATCTCGCCGCGCCGGAACGGGCGCTGCTCGTCGAGGAACGTCGCCGCGTCGGCCACGCGCCGAGCCTAGCACCAGCGGATGCGGACCCGGTACTCGATTCGCGCGCTTCCCCGCGCCGGCACGTTCACGAGAAAGCGGAAGCTCTGCGCGTCGTCCTTGGTCGCCTTGTGGCTCGAGGAGACGATCTCCCAGTCGCCGCTCGCCGGCTCGACCACGTCGACGTCGATCTTCTCGTCCTTGTGGTTGCGCAGATCGATCTGCCAGGCGCTCTCGCTGCGGCACGAGCCGATCTGCTCGTAATCCATCTGCTTGCGTTCGCCGACGACGTCGAACGCGTCGCCGACGCGGATTCGAACCCGCTCATCGCGTGGCGTGTGCTCGATCTCGTCCTCGCCCAGGAACTGGCGCCCGCCGGACTCGTCGCGCTTGTAGACGCGCACGATGCCCTTCGGCAGCGGCAGGCCCAGGTGCTGGCTCGCGCGGTTGTCGAACTCGAGCGAGACGGAGACCTTGGAGTGACTGCCGATCTCACCCGTCGGCATGCGGAAGTACGCGGGCTCGCCGCGCAGGACCAGCCGCTTCTCGAGCGCGACGCCGCTCGCCTCGAGCAGCGAGATCTGCTTCTGCTCCTGGTCGAGCAGCGAGCTGGGCCGGTCGAGCGTGTAGAGGTGGTACTCGAACAGACCCTCCTCGCGGAACTGCGGCGGCGCCATCGGCGCGCGGGACTCGGCCGCGTAGACGCCGCGATCCTGCAGCAGCTCCGCTCGGACCCGGTTCACGTCTCCCGCGACGAGCTGCAGCCGGGCGTTCGGGTACGGCGCTCCGCTGCGGTTCTCGAGCGTCACCCAGCCGTTCAGATCGCCCGCGGTGTCGGCATCGTTCACGACCAGCACGTAGTCGGCTCGCCAGGAGAGCGCTCCCGCCAGGTAGGAGACCTCGACCTTCTGCCGCTCGGCGGGGCTTTCGAGCAGCCAGACCAGCGTCGGCCGCGCGATCAGCGTCTTGGGAATCTCCGGAAACGAGATCCGTCCCGGATACGCCCAGGTGATCTCGTCGCCGATTCGCAGGATCGGCGGCTCGCCGGCCGAGAGCACGGTCGCGTCGAGCTCCTCGTCGCGTCCCTTCGATTCGCTGAAGCGAAGCACGCGCACGGTCCGGCCCAGGTACTTCTCGAGCAGCTTCGCGGGCGAGAGCAGGTCGTACTGGTAGCTCTGCTCCAGCACGCGAAGCGGGGCCGCTGCGCCGACGGCGTGCACCTGCACCGTCTCGGGCTGGATCGTGCCCGCGACGCCACCGAACTCGAGCTCGGAGCGGCCCTTCGATAGCGCGAGCGTACGGGTCTCGCGGATCAGGCCGAAGCCGCCGGAGTAGACCGTGACGCCGAGCTCCTCGCGGCTCTCCGGCGTCGAGCGCAGGCGGGGCGGGGCGGGAGCGTCGGCGCGCGAGAGCGCCGCGACACAGAGAAGAGTCAGAAGCAGGAGCGCGCGCATGTCACCTCCGGTCGTCCCAGTCTTCGGCGGGTGGATTGAAGTAGCCGAAGCGGAGCTCGGGAAGCTGCGAGCGAACGCGCTCGAGAAGCGTGCGCATGCCGAGCCGCGGCGAGGACGTGTCGCTGCCGAGCACGTCCACGTACCAATCCGGGTCCACGTTCAGGTTGCGCCACTGGATCATGCGCACGCCCGTTTCGCGCACGAGCCCGAGCAACGCCTCCGCTTCGTCCACGCGGTCGGTGACGCCGGGGAACGACAGGTAATTCAGCGAGCTCCACAGGCCGTGCCGGCTCGCGACGCGAAGCGACTCGACGACGTCCGCGAAGCCGTAGCCGCGCGGGCGGTAGTAGGGCGCATAGGCCTCGGGTCGGGCACTGTTGGTCGAGACCCGGATGCTGTCGAGTCCCGCGTCGGCCAGGCGCGCGACGGCGGCGGGCCGGCTCGCGTTGGTGTTCAGGTGCAGCGTGCCGCGCGAGGTTCGCGCGCGGATCGCGCGGATCGCGCGCTCGATCAACGCGGCCTGAAGCAGCGGCTCGCCCTCGCAGCCCTGTCCGAAGCTGATCATCGCGCGCGGCGCGCGCTCCAGGTGGGGCAGCGCGAGCTCGAGGATCTCCTCGACGCTCGGCAGGAACTCGAGGCGCTGCTGCGGCGACGGGACCGTGCCTTCGGGCTGCTCGGAGATGCAGCCCAGGCACGTGGCGTTGCAGCTTCGCGAGACCGCGATCGGCGCCTCCCAGCGGCCGAGGAACAGGTTCTGCGCGTTCGGACAGCCCCACTCGAGCGCGCAGCGCGCGCCGAAATGCGCGGCGAGGCGGTTCTCGGGGAGCCGCTCGCATAGCTCGGCGACGCGCTTCTCGATCTCGCTTGCCGAGAACGATTCCGGATCGTGCTTGGAGTCGTCGTCGATCCGCCGCGCCGGGACGCAGAAGCCGCCGCGGTACCAGCACACGGCCGTGTAGGCGAAGAGCGGGAGCAGCGGAGCGTCGGCCTCGCGCCGGCAGGCCGAGAGCGAGAAGCTGGTCCAGCCCGGCGGCAGGAATGCGGCGACGGCGAGCGCGCCGTCGAGCGCTTCGGGTGGATCGACCGGCTTCGCGAACGCGAGCGGCGTGCGCCCGGGCAGGAACATCAGTCGGCTCGCGTCGGGAAGCGGCACGAGCTCGTCCGGGTCGATCGGAAACACGTCGCGGCCCGCGCGCGCGGCCGCCCGAAGCCCCGGGACGTCGACGATCTCGCCGGCGGCGTTCGCGACCACGGGTCTGGGAGGGGCGGCCATCGCGCCGGAGTCTAGCCAGCTTCGACGCGTCCGCGGAATCCTTTT
>VGRW01000141.1 GCA_016875225.1 Deltaproteobacteria bacterium | reverse complement strand
ACCCGCTGCCCGAACTCGCGTTGGCTACACCGTAGCGCAACATCTATTTTGGGACCGCTTCTACACACTTAAAGCCGCTTGACCCAATCGAGACGCAGTTTCTGAGGTTGCTGATTACCAGCGAGTCCCACGCGTAGCCGGGAATCGGCCGCGAGACATAGGACGTGTCGGCCGGTGAGATTCCGAGATTCGCCGGATTCGGCGTGAAGCCGGTCGCCCCACTGACCAGGATGTCGATCGCGCCGAGGTCGATGCTGAGCGAGTTCAAGACGTAGAGCTGTGTGCCGCCGAAGCCCACGTAGATCTCTACCGTTCCCGCCCGAGCGGCGCCGGCGACGGAAAGGGAGAAGACAAGGGCGATCAGGTACTGACGCGCGCGGGGCATCGACCACCTACCGTGTGGTCGACACTACGCGGGGCCTCGGGGCCCGGTCAATCGAGAATCCTGCCTGCGGGGCCCGCATTCCCGATTGACGGAAAACTGAATACGAATTATCGTTCGGCCCAACCTGCAGGATCCCCCCGGATGTATTTGAGCGAGACGCGAGCGACTTCCCGCTTCCAGTGGATCCAGCCCGTGCGCCAGGCGCGGAGCCAGGAGACGCTCGAACGCCTGCTCGACAGCGCCGAGGCGCTGATCGCGAACAAGGGATTCGACGACGTCACCGTCGCGGACATCGCGGCGCGCGCGGGGTTCTCGGTCGGCGCGGTGTACTCGCGCTTCCACGACAAGATCGGTGTGCTGCACTGCCTGCAGGACCGCTTCGTCGAGGAGGCGCACCTGACGACCGACGTCACCCTCGACCCCGAGCGCTGGGATGGCGCGGGCATCGACGAGATCGTGAGCGAGCTGGTCGCGTTCCTGGTGCAGATCTACCGCGAGGGCGGCGGGGTGCTTCGCGAGCTGATGGTGCACACGCGAAGCGAGCCGCAGATGGTCGAGCGAAAGGAGCGCCTGGCGGCGCACGTGAGCGACCACCTCTGCGCGCTCCTGCTGCCCCGGGCCGAGCGGATCCGTCATCCCGATCCGGCAACGGCGGTTGCGTTCGGGCTGCGCCTGGTCTTCGCGACCCTCGAGCAGGCGATTCTATTTGGCGAGGGTGGAATCCACGGGATTCCCGCCTCGGACGAGAAGCTGGCAGCGGAGCTGACGCGCGCTTTTCTGGGCTACCTCGGCGTCGAGGGCTGGCCCGCGACAGCGTCGTAGACGATCAAGACCCAAACGGAGCGAGGAGAGCAGCAATGGCGGTCAAATTCCCTTCGGTGGACTTCTTTCAGGAGCTGGCGCGTCGCATGAAGGCGAACCCGGCGGAGTTCGAGAAGCTCGGCTTCTGCGACACGGTGATGGGCGTGAAGGTGACGGGCTCGAACCCGCACCTCTACTCGCTCCGGTTCGACGTGTTCGAGTGCTCGGACGTGCGCGAGGTCTCGAGCCCCAGCGGGGCAGGATTCGACTTCACGCTCGAAGCTCCGCTAGCGCTCTGGAAGGAGATGTTCGAGGTGATCCAGAAGGGCGGCGGACAGCCGACGCCGTCGTACACGCTGAACAGCCTCTCGCACGTCGGTGACCGGATGAAGGTCGTCTACGACGATCCGGAGGGGCACGACAAGTTCTATCGCTTCATGGCGACGATCCAGGCGTTCGTGAACCAGGCGGCCGATCTCAAGATCGAGTGGGCATAGCCAGCCGGCCTTCATGGCCAGCACGGGAGGACGATCATGAGCTACTACGGAACCAATGATTTCTCGTACAACTCCGACTTCAACCTTCGCATCCGCGACATCAAGAAGGGCAACCTCGACTTCGGGTGGCTCGACCGAGCGCGCGAGGAAGTGAAGGTCCGACGCGCCGATCCGCGGCGCGGCCTGACGCTCGAGGACTGCGAAGTCGGCGTCAACGCGATCGACAACACGCCCGAGGTGGTGCGCGAGAACCGCGGCGTGGCCCCGCGCGGCGCGATCCTGCTCGAGGGCGCGGAGCAGCCGGACCTCGGTCCGTCGCTGAACAAGAAGTCCGACGTCTGGGCGTACCGCGTCCAGAGCTACTGGGAAGAGGCCATGAGCCGGCAGTGGAACGCCACCACCGACGTTCCCTGGGGCGACATGGACAAGTATGAGATCCCCGAGGACATCGAAGTCGCGTTCTGTCAGCTCTGCACGCTGCTCTCCGAGGTCGAGATGATCGCGACCGACCTGCCGGCGAAGTGGAGCCACCACATGAACAGCTACTTCCAGGACGTGAAGAACTTCATCGCCACGCAGGCGATCGACGAAGCCCGACACGCGGAAGTGTTTCGCAAGCGGGCGCTCGCGGGCGCCGGGCTGCTGCGCGCCAGCGTGCGCGGCGAGCACGCGCTGAAGGGAATCCTCGAGGCCGACAGCTACAGCGAGGGCAGCGTGTTCCTGCACGTGCTGGGAGAGGGCTTCATCCTCACGCTCTTCCGCTCCAGCGAGTACATCTCGCCGACGCCGGTCGAGCAGCGCATGTTCCAGCTGGTCATGCAGGACGAGGCGCGCCACGTCTCGTACGGGCTGCAGCACCTGAAGTACTTGATGGACAACTGCCCGGAGGTCCGCCCGCAGATCAACGGCTTCCTCGACGAGGCCGAGCGGCACCTCTCCGGTCTGTTCAACCCCGATCAGCTCGAGTCGATGATCGTGCTCGGCGGCAAGGGCACCACGCCCGACTGCATCCGCACCGGCATCCAGACCGTGGGCGCGTTCCAGGGCAAGCAGATCGAGGAGTACTTCCACCGCGCCGAGCGCGCCGGCCTGCCCGAGCGCCGCACCCGCAGCCCGTTGCTCGAGCTGCAGAAGCGGATGATCGCCGGAATCATGGGCTGAGCCGAGGAAAGGAAACGAGATGGGCTACTACGCGAGAGACGATTTCTTCAACAACCCGGAGATCCTGGCGCGCTCGGTCGAGATCCTGAAGGGCAAGCTGACGCTCGACTGGATGACCTGCGGCCGCGAGGACGCGAACTGTCGGCCGAGCCATCCGCGGCGCGGGCTCACCTTCGGCGACACCAATGTGGGTCGCTACGGGTGGGATCAGATTCCCGAGAAGATCCGCCACAACTACTCGATGGCGCCGCGCGGGGCGGTCCTGTCTCCGGGTCTGCCGCACCTGGGCTACGACATCAATCGCAAGAGCGAGGTGTGGTCCGAGAACGCGCCCGATCTCTACGAGGAGTCGAAGGCTCGGCACTGGATCCCGTCGCGGGAGGTCCCCTGGGAAGCGGTGGAGAAGCTCGACCATTCGCCCGACTTCGAGCGGGCGATGGCGCAGCTGTACACGGATCTCACGAGCATGGCGACGGTCCTGGGCGACATCCCCTCGAAGTGGGTCTGGCGCATCAACCAGGAGCTGGTCGAGCTCAAGATGTGGCAGTGCACGCAGATGTTCGACGCGGCCCAGCTCGCGGACGTGTTCCGCAAGCGCGCCATCGCCGGCGGAACCGGGCTCGGTCGTGACCACGCGCCGCTGGGCGAGCTGATGAAGGCCGTCTTCGACGCGAGCACCTACCCGTGCGCCTCGGCGTCCGGGTACCTGCTGCTCTGCGGCCTGATGCAGTCGCTGATGCGCCACATGGGCGCCGTCTCGACGAACAAGGCCGACGAGACGATCGCGCGCTTCGGCGTCCAGGACGTCACGCGCTCGATCGCCTACGGGATCGGGCACATGCGCTACCTGATCGCGACGCGACCCCACGAGGCGACGGCCATCGCCAACCACCTCGACGAGGTGGAGAACTCCGCCGTCGGCCTGCTGGGCGCGCCGATCTTCATCTCGAGCCTGGCGCTGATCACCGCGGGCAATCGCGCCGGGGCGGCCGCGGCCGTGCCGCGCGTGATGGCGCTGTACCGGCGCTTCGCGAACGAGCACGCGGCGAGACGCCGCGCGGCAGGGCTCGCGAGCGAGCACAGCCCGATCGAGGCGTTCGTGCGGAGCCTCGAGGCGTAGCGCCGGTCCGAGGGCGAGCTAGGAGCCGAAGAGCTGCTTCAACAGATCCGTCGCGCGGGCGGTGGGGTTGGTGCGGATCTTCTTCTCCTCCTCGCCCACGACGGTGAACAGGCCCGACAGCGTCTTGTCGGTGACGTAGCGGTTCAGGTCGAGCTTCGGCGCGGAAGCGAACGGGACGGACGACGTGTAGCGGCCGATCAGCTGCTCGTAGAGCTTGTTCACGCCGACGTCCTTCATCGCGTCGGCGACGATCGGGCCGAAGCGCGTGCGCAGCGGATCGCTCGTGGTCTTCTGGAAGTACTGAGTCGCGGCGGTGTCGCCGCCGGTCAGGATTCCGCGCGCGTCGTCGAAGCTCATCTGCGTGATTGCGTCGACGAATACGGGGGTGGCCTCGCCCGCGGCCTTCTCGGCGGCGTGATTCATGGCCACCTCGAGCTCGTCCACCTGCGCGCCCATGCCGATGCCGCGCAGGGCGCTTGCCACCGACGAGAGCTTGCCCGGAAGTCCGATGCGGATCTTCTGGTTGTCGAGGAAGCCGTTCGTCTTCGAGGTGCTCTGCACGGCTCGCTCGGTCGCGACGCGAAGCGCCTCTTTCAGGCCCGAGGCGGTGGTCCCCTCGGAGAGCGGCGTGGCGGCAAGCACGATCATCCCGGCCAGCGATACGGCTAGAGGCAGTCTCAAAATTGTCTCAGCATGATGCAGATACAGGCGAGTTGGACGAATGCTCGGTAGTTCTGGGCTTTGTACTCCCAGCGGGTGACGACGCGGCGGAAGTTCTGCAGCCAGGCGTTGA
>VGRW01000140.1 GCA_016875225.1 Deltaproteobacteria bacterium | reverse complement strand
CCCCGCAGAGCAGCGTACGGCGATCGCGCGGATCGAGCACGACGTGGTTCACGATCTCGCCGAAGCGGTGCGGTCCCTCGGCGCGCCAACGCGTGCGAGAGGGGTTGGCGCGGAATACGAAGGCGCCCTTTCGGGTTCCCACGAGCAGGACGACACGCGGCGGCCGCTTCGCCTTGGCTGCTGGCATCTCGGAATCGTAGACCGGAGGCGGACCGGGCGTCGAGAGTTCGCTGCCCGAAACGCGCGGCGCGTGCGAGACTCGCGCGGTGATCGAGATCCGCGCGCCCGACGCTTGCGAGATCGCCTCCGTCGTTCGCGTCTGGCACGAGACCAAGCGCGATACGTACGCCTTCATCCCGCAGGAGCAGGGGCGAACGCTCGAAGAGGACGATGCGTTCTTCCGAAGCGAGATCCTTCCGCGGAGCTCGGTCTGGATCGCCGTCGAGGGCGCGGACGTGCTCGGCTTCCTTGCGCTGCGCGGGATCTACGTCGACCGCCTGTACGTGCGCCCCGACCGGCAGCGCCGCGGCGTCGGCGAGGCGCTGCTTCGGAAGGCGCTTGCGCTCTCGCCGCAGGGTCTCGAGCTGCACACGCACGTGAAGAACGCGAAGGCGCGCGCGTTCTACGAGAAGCACGGCTTTCGCGCGGTGCGTTTTGGCGTGAGTCCGCCGCCGGAGAGCGAGCCCGACGTCGAGTATCAGCTCCGACCCTGAGGGGTCGCGGGCGACGGGAGTCGCGCGTTGAACTCCGCCGTCGTGTTCGTGTGCGGGAACGGCTCGGCGGGAATCGGCAGCCCGAGCGCGCGGCAGATCGGCTCCCAGCCGTCGCCCGGGCGCCACTCGAGCAGCCTTCGCGCGGGAATCTCCGCCCGAACTCGCGCGTTGTGGCGCTCGAACGCGGCGATCGAGGCGTCGCGGTCGCGGATCGCGGGCGTGAAGCGCGAGGCGAACATCTCGTCGACCATCGAGCGCCAGAGCTCGCTCGGGGATCGCTCGGTCGCGGGGAAGATCGTGCCGTTGGCGCTGCGCCACCAGGCCTCCGCGTCGCGCACCGAGAGAAGCACCAGCGCATCGGGGAAGGCGCTCGCGAGCTCGGGCCAGAAGGCGGACGCCGGCCAGTCGACCGCCGCCGCGTAGCCGTGCATCAGCGCCTTCCAGTCCGGCATCTTGCCGCGGGCCGCGTCGCGCCAGAGCGGAACGTGCTCGGGGTGACCGAAGACCTCCATCATGTGGTAGCAGGGCACGCCGAGCAGCCGCTCCAGCGCGACCTTCAGAGAGAGCGTCCCGGTTCGACCCACTCCCGCTCCCACGACTCTCAACATCCGCGCTCTCCTCGATCCGGTCCGGTCCGATCGCAACGTACACGAGCCGCTCGCCCGCTGTGCTACAGAGGTCCCGAATGGCCGAAGCGTTTCAGCTCTACGAAGCCCTGCTCTGGGAGCCGCCGTCCGGCTACTTCCTGCTCGAGCGGCATCTGCGGCGGCTTTCGGAGTCGGCCGCGCACTTCCGCTTCGCGCTCGATCCCGGCGCCGTTCGCACGGCGCTCGACGAGCGCGCCGCGATTCTGCCCGACCGGCCGCGCAAGATCCGCCTCGAGCTCTCGTCCGATGGCGCGATCGCGATCCAGGACGTCGACGTGCGGCCGAGCACGCCGGTGCGCGTCGCGCTCGCCGCGGCGCCCGTCGCTAGCGAAGACGAGTTCCTGCGCCACAAGACCTCGCGACGCGGCGTGTACGAGCGCGCGCTCGCCTCGCGCCCGGGCGCCGACGACGTGCTGCTCTGGAACGAACGCCGCGAGCTGACCGAAACCTGCAGCGCGAACCTGGTGCTCGAGATCGACGGCCGCCGGCTCACGCCGCCCGTGTCGTCGGGCCTGCTTCCCGGCACGTTCCGGTGTCACCTGCTCGAGCGCGGCGAGATCGAAGAGGCCCCGCTCGCGATCGAGGCGCTGCGGAGCGCGAGCGCCCTCTACCTGATCAACTCCGTGCGCCGCTTCTGCGAGCTTCGGCTGCTCGACGGCGAGGCGACCCGGTAGGGCTCCGGCGGTGCGGGAGAGCTGGAATTCACGCGCCGGGTTCGTGCTCGCGTCGATCGGCTCGGCGGTGGGGCTGGGCAACATCTGGCGCTTCGCCTACGTCGCCGGCGAGAACGGCGGCGGCGCATTCCTGCTGGTCTACCTGCTGCTCGTGATCGCGATCGGGCTGCCGCTGCTGATGGCCGAGCTCGCGATCGGCAAGGCGGGCGCGGCGGACGGCGTCAGCGCCTTCGAGCGGCTCGCGCCGCGCTCGGCCTGGCGTCGCAGCGGCTGGCTGGGGGTCGCGAGCGCGGGGATGATGCTCGCCTATTACAGCGCGATTGCGGGCTGGGCGCTGCGCTACTTCGTCGCCGCGGCGAGCGGAGCCCTGTCTCACGTCGCGGCTCCGGACCACGCCGCGCACTTCTGGCACTTCATCGGCCGCGCAGCCGAGCCGCTCGCCTGGCAAGCCGCGATGGTCCTGGGCGCAGCGCTGGTGGTCGCCGGCGGAGTCGCACGCGGCATCGAGCGCCTGAACTCCGCGCTGATGCCTCTGCTGGCGCTGATCGTGATCGCGCTGGCGGGATTCGCGCTGACGCTGCCGGGCAGCGAGCGCGGGGTCGCGTTCCTGTTCGAGCCGGACTGGAGCGCGCTCGCCGATCCGCGGGTGGCAGCCGCGGCGCTGGGTCAGGCGTTCTTCTCGGTCGGCGTCGGCTCGGCCATCTTCGTCACCTACGGCAGCTACATGCGCCACGACTTCAGCGTCGGCGGCTCCGCCGTGGCCGTCGTCGCCGGAGACACCTTGTTCGCGATCGTCGCGGGCCTGGCGATCTTCCCGGCCGTATTCGCCTTCGGCATCGATCCCCGCTCCGGACCGGAGCTCGCCTTCGTCGCGCTGCCGCAGGTCTTCGCCTCCATGCCCGTGGGCTGGCTGGTCGCGCCGGTGTTCTTCTTCCTACTGAGCGCCGCGGCGCTGACCTCGATGGTCTCGATGATGGAGGTGCCGGTCGCCACGGCGATCAGTCGCTTCTGCCTTTCACGCGCGCGCGCCGTGGCCCTGATCGGCGCGGCGGTGCTGCTCGCCGGCGCTCCGAGCGCGGCGAGCCACGGGCTGCTGCGCGGCGTGAGGATCCTCGGCCGACCGATCCTGGACGCGAGCGACGCCTTCGTCTCGAACCTGATGCTTCCGCTGAGCGGCTTCGGCGTGTCGGTCTTCTGCGGCTGGGTCCTGCCGCGCGCGCGGGCGCTCGCGCTCTCGGAGCTGGGCGGGCGCCGGCTCGGGTCCGCCTGGCTCTGGGCGCTGCGCCTGATGCCCGCGCTCCTCCTGGCTCTGATCGCATTCGGCCTGCTCGCGCGCTGAGCTCAGGCTCGAGGTGCTGCGAGCCGGTAGAGCACGTGCCGCCGCAGCGGGTGCCCCTCCGGCAGCGCCGGATGGTCGAAGTCGTCCGCCGCGCGCCGACTCATTCCGAGCTTCTCCATCACCCTTCGCGAGCGCATGTTCGCCGGTACCGTGAACGAGACGATCTCGTCCAGGCCGACCACGTCGAAGCCGTGGGCCAGCACCGCGCGCGCGGCCTCGCTCGCGTAGCCCGATCCCCAGTGCTCCGCCGCGAGACGCCAGCCGATCTCGACGCAGGGCGTGAACGCGGCCTCGAAGCGCGGCACCGACAGCCCGACGTAGCCCGCGAACGGTGCGACGCCCGTGATCTCCAGCGCGAAGAGCCCGAAACCGTGCTCGTCGAAGTGAGCCTCGATGCGATCGACCAGCGCATCGCTCTCGCCGCGCGAGAGCGCCCCCGCCAGAAACCCCGTGACGCGCGGATCGGCATTCAGCTCCGCGAACGCAGCGCGGTCCGACGCGCGAAAGCGGCGCAGGAGCAGTCGCTCGGTCCGGATCATCCCTTCCCCTCGTGCGGTAGAGTAACGCCCGATCTTCCGCCTCGGAGCCCGAATGCGCCCCTACCGCACCGCCCTCTTCGACAACTCGCGCTGGGCCGAGTTCGAGCCGCGTCCGGGCGACGTCTTCGTCTGCACGCCGCCGAAGTGCGGCACGACCTGGACCCAGACGATCATCGCCAATCTGTTCTGGCCGGACGGGAACCTGCCCGGACCGGTGATGCAGATCTCGCCCTGGATCGAGGCGCTGTTTCTGCCGGCCGACGCCGTGCACGCCATGCTCCGCGCCCAGGACTTCCGGCGCGTGATGAAGAGCCACACGCCGGCCGACGGCATCCCGTGGTTTCCGGACGCGAAGTACGTCTTCGTCGCGCGCGACGGGCGCGACGCCTTCATGTCGCTGGTCAACCACATGGACCGGATGAAGTTCACCGAGATGCTGAACCAGCAGGCGCGAAGCGACGGGATCGAGCCAATGCCCGTGCCGGAGGGCGACCTGCACGGCTATTTCGCCCGCTGGCTGCAGGCCGACGGCGTGTTCTTCGAGACCGTCGCGAGCTACTGGGCGATGCGGCTCGATAAACGCCTGCTGCCGGTCCATTTCAACGACCTGAAGCGCGACCTCGACGGCGAGATGCGGCGCATCGCGCGGCACCTGGAGATCTCGATACCCGAGAGCCGCTGGCCCGCGCTCGTCGAGCGCTGCACGTTCGAGTCGATGCGCGAGAACGAGGCGATGGTCGGCGATCTGAGCTTCGCGTTCGAGGGCGGAACCAAGGGCTTCCTGTTCAAGGGCACGAACGGCCGCTGGCGGGAGCTTCTGAGCGAAGACGAGCTCGCGGCGTATCGACATCGCGTCGAGGCGGTGCTGCCCGCCGAGGCCGCGATCTGGCTCGAGCGCGGGAGACTCGGCTAGGAGCCTGACCCGAGAGTGAGTGCCGGGGCGCGCCGGATGGGGGTCTCCTCAGCGGTGCCCGGCACAGCCGACCGCTTCGTCGACCCCCATCCGGCGCACTCCTCCGCCCACGACACGCCGACG
>VGRW01000139.1 GCA_016875225.1 Deltaproteobacteria bacterium | reverse complement strand
GCGGGCGCATCGCTTCTTCAGCGAGCAAGCGCGCGAGTGGCTCATGGCCGACGGAGTCGGCGCGGCCCAGGTGCGAGCTGCGGCCGTCGAGACGGTGGTTCGCGAGCTCCTGCAGATCGTCGTCATCGACCTCGCGGCGGACGAAAACGCGCAGGAGATCTTCGAGACCCTGAACGCGCGCGGCGCACAGCTCACGGCGGCTGATCTGATCAAGAACTTCATCTTTCAGAGGCTGCTCGAGCTGGGCACGGACGTAGAGCGCGCTTATCAGGATCACTGGAAGGACTTCGAGACCGGGTTCTGGGAAACCGAGATCAGCGTCGGACGGGTTCGCTATCCCCGATCGTCGATCTTCCTGAATCATTGGTTGGTCGCGCGAACAGGCGAAGAGGTCGTCGCACGGGAGGTGTTCGACCGGTTCAAGCGATTCGCCGATCACGATTCCAGCTTGCCCATGGCCGAGCTGGTGGTGCGGGTTCACGAGGCGTCGCGCGTCTACCGTCGGTTCGTCAGCAGCGCCTCGGAGCACGCCGGACCGATCGACCGGCTGGGGCTCTTCGGATACCGAACGGGAGTCCTCGAGAGCGAAGTCATAAAGCCGCTCGTCCTCTGCCTGTTCGATCCCGACGAGGTGCCGATTCCGGAGGCGCAGGTCGTCAAAGTGCTGGAAGCGGTCGAGAGTTGGATGGTTCGGCGGATGTTGGTGCGTGCGACCACCAAGAACTACAACCAGGTCGTCGCCGAGCTGATCGCGCAGCTGCGCCGTTCGGATCGCGGAAGCGCCGGAGACATGATCGAGAGTCACCTCGCCGGGCAGACGAGCGGGAGTCGGTACTGGCCGGACGACGCGGAGATCCGGCAGGAGCTCGGCGAGCTGCTCGCCTACCGCCGTCTCGGTCGCGGGCGACTTCGCATGGTTCTCGAAGCCATCGAGGATCACCAGCGCGGCTGGCGAAACGGGAAACAGGGCCTCGGCGGCGAGCGTGTCGCCAGAGGGAAGTACGCCATCGAGCACGTCATGCCCAGGAAATGGCCCGCGCACTGGCCCGCACCGGAGGGGACGCATGGCGAGGCGGACCGAGAACGCGTCATCCACACCCTTGGCAACCTGACCCTGCTGACGGGAAAGCTGAACTCGAAGGTGTCGAACGGCCCCTGGCTAGGAAGCGGCGGCAAGCGCGCCGGACTCCAGGAGCACGACGTCCTGCTTCTGAACCGCGAGCTCCTAAAGAGGGCAGGCGACCAGTGGACCGACGATGCGATTCGCGTGCGCACGCGGGAGCTGGCCGATCTGATCATCCAGATCTGGCCCGTGCCGCCGAACCACCGGTCGGGATTCTCGCCCGACCGGCCCAGACTTCGCAGGAAGCTCCAGCTCGCCGATCTCATCAACGGCGGGGTGCTCGAGCCGGGGATGTCTCTCTTCCCACGGCGAAGCAAGCACAGCGACCGAGTCGTGACTCTGCTCCCAGACGGACAGATCGAGGTCGACGGGGTGGCGTATCCGGGCCCGACGGAAGCCGCGAGTGCGATCACCGGGCGGAGGACGGGAGGTTGGTGGTTCTTCCTCGTCGATCGAACAGCATCAGGCCGGTCGCTCCGAACGGTGCGCCGCGACTACGTGAACGCGATGGGCGTGGACATCGAGGACGACGAAGAGGAGAACGCCGGCGACGATGACGATGGATGACGGCAGCGCCGGGTGGCTGCGCTGGGCGGAGCTCGCTGTTTGCAGCGTCCGTGTGAACTGAAATTCTCGCGGACCTCGCCCCCATTGATCTGCCACTCGGCGCGCGCGAGAATGAACCCGAGCAACGAGGAGATCGTCGATGGAGCAGGTCAGGTGGGGTTGGCTCGAATGCGACGTCGCATCCGGTCTCTTCGACACGGAGCGCTCCGTCACGATCCGGGTCGAGAGCGAGCGCGGCGGTACCTCGATCATGCTCACCGTCGACCAAGAGCTCGTAAGGAGCGAACGCGACGTCCGTCGGGGGGAGCGATCCCGCGGCCGCGTTCGCGTGCTTCCTGTTCGCCGCGACGCCGACGGATCTGCGACTGTGCTCCTCCCGGTGCAGAGCGTCGAATTCGGAAGCTACGTGGCGGTCCAGGCAGAGAGCCTGCTGACGGCGTAGGCGCGCGCAGGCTTGCCGCAGTGAGCGTACTTTCGAACCGTGAGCTGGTCGCAGCGCTCGACGATGGGCGGCTCCGAATCGACCCTCGCCCCGATCCACCCCCAGAGTCCCGCGTCTCCCCGTTCAATTCGTCGTCGGTGGATCTGCGTCTCTCCCCCGACCTTCAAGTGCCCAAGCGCGGGCTGAGCCTGAACTTCGATCTGCGCACCGGCAGCATCGCCGAGACGCTCGCGATCACCTGCGACCCTCAGGTGCTACCTGAATCTGGACTCGTGCTCGAGCCGAACCGCTTCGTATTGGGTCGAACGATCGAACGCGTGGGTCTTCCGCTGGCAGGCAGGCTCGCGGCTCGGATCGAGGGGCGGAGCTCGTTCGCGCGCACCGGTCTCCTGGTTCACTTCACCGCCCCGACGATCCACGCCGGGTTCGAAGGCACCATTACGCTCGAGATCATCAATCTCGGCCCGCTCGGACTCGTGCTGACCCCCGAGCTCCGCATCTGCCAGCTCATCGTGGAGACCGTCGAGGGCGAACCCCTGCCGGCACCGTCTCAGTTTCACGGACAGACGACGCCGAGCGGAGTCGTGTGAGGTCGAGCGGAGATTGCCGATAGGTGGCTATGACGGCCGACCGACACGCAACCCGAGAGCGACTCAGCGACATCGATCTCGCGAAGGGGGTCGCGATCTTTCTGGTCGTGCTCGGGCATGTGGTGGCGCGGGAGCCGCCGGTGGGGAACGAGTGGTACGTGGGGCTGAAGTTCGCGGTGTACCAGTTCCACATGCCGTTCTTCATGTTCCTGTCGGGGGCGGTGTTCCGCGCCACGCGGCCGGCGGCGGCGGGGCTGCGGGGGTACGGGCCGTTCGTGCTCGGGCGGCTGCGGCGGCTCGCGCCCGGGTTCGCGCTGTTCGCGCTGTTGATCTGGGCGGGGAAGGCGGTCGCGAGCCGCGTGATCCACGTCGACAACCCGCAGTCCGCGGATCTCGCGTCGCTGGCGCGGATCTTCACGCATCCGGGCGCGAGCGCGGCGACGTCGCTCTGGTACGTGTACGTGCTGCTCGAGCTCTCGCTGCTGTTCCCACTTCTGCTCGCGGCGTTCCGCGGCAGGGCGCTGCCGGTGCTGGTGGTCGCGGCCGCGCTGCACGCGCTTCCGCTCGGATTCGCGCTTCCCGAGCTCTTCGCGCTCGACCTGCTCTGCGAGCACGCGCTCTGGTTCGCGCTCGGGCTGCTCGCGATCGACCATCGGCGCGCCTGTGTCGGGGCGGTGGCCGCGAACGCGCTGCCGTTCTACCTCGGCTTCGGCCTCTCGTTCCTGGCGCTGCTCTGGCTGCCGGACCATGCCGCGAAGACGATCATCGGGCTCGCGTCGCTCCCGGCGGTGTACGCGTTCGCGAATTCGTTCGCCGCCGTGCGCGATCGGCGCGGGCTTCTGCTCCTGGGCGAGTACACGTTCACCGTCTACCTGATGAACACGCTCGCGATCGGGCTCGCCAAGGGCGTGCTGCTCGAGGTCCTGCCCTGGGACCACGCGAACTTCGCGCTCTACTTCCCGCTGCTCCTCGCCGCCGGCCTGCTCGGGCCGATCGCCCTGCACAGAGCGGTGTTGTCGCGGCAGCCGCTTCTGGCTCGGATCACGAAGTGAGCCGCGGCCGGCGCTAGCGGGGCTTGGTGCCGGTGTACTCGCAGAACGCTCCGGGCACGACGACCTTGAACTTCGGGTCGGCGAAGCCGGCGATGCGCATCGAGGCCAGGATGGTCTCGGGCGGGACGCACTTCTCGACCGTGTCCCAGTAGTAGTCCATCAGCACCTTCGCATCGCGGTCGCGCGTGAAGAGCAGCGTGAGCCCCGGGGATCACGGTCTTCCAGGCGAAGCGGGTGAGCGCGTGGCCGAGCTTGCTCTCGGGCAGGTGGCCTTCCAGGATCCAGACCTTCCCGCCGGGCTTCAGCACGCGCAGGTACTCGCTGAACGCGGCGACCAGGTCGGGCACGTGGCGCAGCGCGATGCCCATGGTGACGAAGTCGAACTGGCCGGTCTTGAACGGCAGCGCCTCGGCCACGCCGCGCGTGAGCGGGCCGTGGAAGACCTTTCGCGCCTCGCCGAGCATGCCCTTGTTCGGATCGACGCCGAAGACCTTGCCGCCCGGCGCGACCAGCCGGGCTGCTCCCTGCGCGACCGCGGCCGTGCCGACCGCCACGTCGAGCACGCGCATTCCAGGGCCGAGACCCGCGCGGCCGAGCGAGAAGCGCCGGTACCAGATGCCGCCGTTGCCGAAGATCCGCTCGATGGTGTTGTAGTGGCGGGCGGTCTTGTTGAACAGGTCGTCGACGTACTGGCGCCGCTCCGTGTCCGTGTCGTAGTACTGCAGCAGCGGGCTGTGGGGCGGAATGCGCTTGGGGTCCTGGGCGGGATTCGGCGTCGACGTCATGCGCCATTCTTACCGCGAAGCCTTGAACTTCTCCACCCAGGCCGGGCGGCGAGCTCGACGGGGGGTCAGGCGAGCGGCCGCAGCACGTCGTAGTCGTAGCGGCCCGGCGGCGCGAGCACGCTCTGGCGCTTCTCGTCGAAGCGCTCCAGGCCGTACGCCTTCTTGTTCGGCGTGACCGCGTTCTGGGCGAAGAAGCGCGCGAGCTCGATGGTGGCCTTGGTGAGCTCCGCGGTACCACCGCGCACCGTCACCTGTGCGTAGCGCTGCGCGGGGACGATCAGCGACTCCATCCCCTTCGGAACGCTGCGGCCGCTGCGCACGCGCGCGCAGCACAGATACGTGTAGCTGCCCTGGCCCTCGAGCTTGTGGTGGTCGGCCTCGGGCACGACGCCGAAGAACACGCCCGGGTCGACCACGTTCTCGATCTCGCCGAGGCGGCTCGCGAGCCCGCGCCAG
>VGRW01000138.1 GCA_016875225.1 Deltaproteobacteria bacterium | reverse complement strand
CCAGCGCGAGGCGCGGAAGATCACGTCCAGGTCGAGGCTGTCGGCGTGGACCACCGGCGCGATCGAGTCGTAGAAGTAGAGCGAATCGCCGCAGAGCTTCTGCACCTCCGCGGCCAGCGCGTCGCTGGTGAGCGGACCGGTCGCGAGGATCGAGAGGCCCTCGGGAAGCACGTCGACCTCGCGGCGCACGAGTTCGATCGCCGGCTCCGCCTCGATCCGCTCGGCTATCCATGCCGAGAACGCGCCGCGATCCACCGCCAGCGCCGAGCCTGCGGGAACGCGCGTGGCGTCGGCGGCCGCGAGCACGAGCGACCCGGCGCGGCGCAGCTCCTCGTGAAGCAGGCCGACGGCGTTCTCGCGCGCGTCCGAGCGCAGGCTGTTGGAGCAGACCAGCTCGGCGAGCGCGTCGCTCGAGTGCGCGGGCGAGCGGCGCGCCGGCCGCATCTCGAACAGGCGCACGGGCACGCCCCTGCGCGCGAGCTGCCATGCGGCCTCGCAGCCCGCGAGTCCTGCCCCGACCACCGATACGGCTTCCGGCACCACGCGCGGAACATAGCCCGCGGGCCTCAGCCGGGCCGCGCTCGGGCGAGCCGGACGCCGGAGCGCAGCAGCAGCCCGGCGAGCTCGAGATCGAGCAGGATTCGCGAGAGCTCCGCAGGCGCGAGGCCGAGCGCGCGCGCGACCTCGTCCGCGTCGCGAGGACCGTCGCGGAGCAGCGCGAGAACCGCGCGCGCCGGCGAGCCCTCGGCGTCCGAGGCGGCCGGGGCGCACTCGGCGACCGGCCTGCGCGCGAGCGGCCCGAGCACGGCCTCGATCGCGTCGGCCGGCTCGAGCGCCGGGGTCGCGCCCTCGCGGAGCAGCCGGTTGCTGCCGCGAGACAGATCGGAGTCGATCGGGCCGGGAACGACAAGCACCTCGCGGCCCTGCTCCAGCGCGTGGCGCGCGGTCCAGAGCGAGCCGCTCTTCTCGCGCGCCTCGACGATCAGCGTGGCGGCCGCGAGTCCGCTGATCAGCCGGTTGCGCTCCGGGAAATGGTGCGGGTGCGCGCCTGCTCCGGGCGCGTGCTCGGAGAGCCACGCGCCGCCCGCGGAGAGAACGCGCTCCGCGAGCCCGCGCTGGCCGGTCGGCGTCACGCGGTCGAGCCCCGAGGCGAGCACCGCGAGCGTGTGCCCGCGACCGTCGAGCGCGCCCTCGTGCGCGGCCGAATCGATTCCGTAGGCGAGCCCGCTCGCGATCGATACGCCTGCAATCGCGACCTCGCGCGCGAACTCACGCGCGCAGGCGAGCCCGCGGGCCGAGCCGCGGCGCGCGCCCACGATCGCGAGCGCGGGACCGGCCGAGAGCTCGCCGCGGACCCAGATCGCCAGCGGTGGATCGGGAATCGCGGCCAGGCCTTCGGGGAAGCCCGCGGAGCCCGGCGCGAGCGCGCGAATCCCGCGCTCGCGGGCGTCGGCGAGCAGGCTCGGCGCCGCCGGCGCCGAGCGCGCCCGCTCGATGGCTGCGGCGAGCGCGGGCGAGAGCCGAACGCCGCGCGCCTTCGCATCGGCGCCGAGCACGGCCGCGGCCGTGCCGAAAACTTCGATCAGACGCTGGGCCTGCGCCCGGCGCAATCCGGGTAGACAGGCGAGCTCGACGCGCGCCGCGACTTCTTCGTCCACGGACTCTCCGCGGGACCGCGCGGGGTGATGACGGCTAGAGTAGCCGGCGCATGTCACCCTCGCCGGCCGATTCCCCACGCGCGCTGCTGCTGCCCTACGCGCTTCCCTACCTGTGTTACGTGGGGCTCGGATCGGTCTTCGACGTGCGCTCCGAGCCGCTCCAGCTCTACGGCGCGCGCGCGCTCGTGGTCGGCGCGGCACTGGTCTGGGGCATGCGCTTCTGGCTTCCGCTGCGCGGGCCGAAGCCGCTCGGCGGCTCGCTCGCTCTCGGCGGCGTGGTCGGCCTCGTCGGCACCGCAGTGTGGATCGCGCTCGCCGCGCCGTTCGCGCCCGAGGTGGCCGCGCCCTGGAGCGACTCCGCGTGGCTGGCGCGCGCGCTCGTCGCGACGGCGCTTCCGCCGCTGATCGAGGAGCCGCTGCTGCGGGGCTACGTATTCGGGCTGGTGCTGCTCGTCGAGCGCGCACGGCGCGCGGGCGCCGCGCTCGGCCACGCGTTCGATCGCGACTCGCTCGCCTCGATCGCGCCCGGCCAGTGGAGCTGGCTTGCGCTCGGGGTCTCGAGCGCCGCGTTCGCGTCCGGACACGCACCGTCGGAGTGGCTCGCGGCGGGGGTCTACGGCCTGCTGATGTGCGGGCTCTGGATCGCGCGCGGCGACCTCGTATCATGCGTCTCGGCCCACGCCATCAGCAACGCAGCTCTGGCCGTCTACGTGCGCACGACCGGCAGCTGGGTGCTCTGGTGAGACCCGCAGAGGACGAGATGCGCGAGATTCCGCAGAGCTACGACGCCGCCAGAGCCGAACGCGAGTGGGCCGACCGCTGGGAGCGCGACGGGCTCTACCGCTACGACCCGAGCCGAAGTCGAGCCGAGACCTTCGCGGTCGACACGCCCCCGCTCACCGTCTCGGGCTCGCTTCACATCGGGCACGCGTTCAGCTTCACGCAGGCCGACGTGATCGTCCGGCAGCAGCGCATGAACGGGAAGAACATCTGCTACCCGATCGGCTGGGACGACAACGGCCTGGCGACCGAGCGGCGGGTGCAGAACGTGTTCGGAATCCGGCCGGATCCGCGCAAGGCCTACGATCCGACCTGGAAGCCCACGCGCGAGCGCGCGAAGGACGCGCCGCTCGAGGAGGTCTCGCGGCGCAACTTCATCGAGGCCTGCGCGCAGATCACCGCCGAGGACGAGCGCGCGTTCGAGGAGGTGTGGCGGCGCATCGGCCTCTCGGTCGATTGGACCTCCCAGTACGCGACCATCGACGAGCACTGCCGGCGCGCCTCGCAGCTCTCGTTCCTGGATCTGGTCGCGCGCGGCGAGGTGTACCAGAAGTACGCGCCAACGACGTGGGACGTCGACGACCGCACGGCGGTAGCCCAGGCCGAGGTCGAGGATCGCGAGATGCCCGGCGCGTACCACGACCTGCGCTTCGCGGTCGAGGGCGGCGGCGAGTTCACGATCTCGACCACGCGTCCGGAGCTGCTCGGCGCCTGCGTCGCGGTGGTCGCCCACCCCTCGGACGCCCGCTACCAGGCGTACTTCGGCAGGCGCGCGCGCACGCCGCTCTTCCACGCGCTCGTGCCGATCCTGGCCTCCGAGCACGCCGACCCCGAGAAAGGCACCGGAATCCTGATGGTCTGCACGTTCGGCGATCAGGCGGACGTCGAGTTCTGGAAGGGCCGCGACCTGCCGCTGCGCCAGCTGATCGGCAGCGACGGGCGGATGCGCGCGGCGAAGTTCGGCGAGGCGCCGTTCGAGAGCGCCGATCCCGCCGCGGCGCGCCAGGCCTGGTCCGCCCTCGAGGGCAAGACCGTGAAGCAGGCGCAGGCCGCGAGCGTGGAGCTCTTGCGCGCCGCGGGAGCGCTGGCCGGCGAGCCGCGGCCGATCACGCATGCGGTGAAGTACTACGAGCGCGGCTCGCGACCGCTCGAGTTCGTGCCCACTCGGCAGTGGTTCATCCGGCTGCTTCAACACAAAGAGGTGTTGCTCGAGCAGGGGCGCAAGATCGAGTGGCGGCCCGGCTACATGCGCGCGCGCTACGAGAACTGGGTGCAGGGGCTGAACCAGGACTGGTGCGTGAGCCGGCAGCGCTACTCGGGCGTGCCGTTCCCTGTCTGGTATCCGCTCGGCGCCGACGGCGCTCCCGACTACGAGCGGCCGATCTTCGCCGCGCCTGGGAGCCTGCCGGTCGATCCGATGTCGGCGACTCCGCCGGGCTATCGGGACGCGCAGCGCGACCAGCCGGGCGGGTTCGCGGGCGACCCGGACGTGATGGACACCTGGGCCACCTCGTCGCTCACGCCGCAGATCGTGAGCCGCTGGCCGCTCGATCCTGAGCGCCACGCGAAGCTCTTCCCGATGGACATGCGGCCGCAGTCGCACGAGATCATCCGCACCTGGGCCTTCTACACCATCGTGAAGGCGTGGATGCACGAGCGGCAGATCCCTTGGCGAAACGTCGTCGTCTCGGGCTGGATCCTCGACCCCGACCGCAAGAAGATGTCGAAGTCGAAGGGCAACGTGGTGACGCCGATGGGCCTCTTCGAGACCCACTCCGTCGACGCCGTGCGCTACTGGGCCGCGCGCGCGCGGCTCGGCGTCGACACCGCCCTGGACGAGCAGGTGATGAAGCTCGGTCGCAGGCTCGCGACCAAGCTCGCCAACGCGGGCCGGTTCGTGCTGCTGCAGCTCGAGCGCGTGAGCGCCAGCGGCGGAACGCTTGCCGCCTCGCGAATCTCGCACCCGCTCGACGTCGCCTTCGCCGCGAAGCTCGCCGCGCTCGTCGAGCGCGCCACGCGCGCCTACGAGGAGTTCGAGTTCGCGCCCGCGCTGCAGGCCTGCGAAGAGACGTTCTGGGACTTCTGCGACAACTACCTCGAGATCGTGAAGGTCCGCGCCTACGCCGAAGCGCCGTCCGCAGGAAGGGACTCGGCGCTCGCGACGCTCGAGCTCGCGCTGCGCGTGTTCCTGCGCCTCTTCGCGCCGGTCATGCCCTACGTCACCGAGGAGGTCTGGTCCTGGCGCTTCGCCGGCCCCGGGCGCGAGCGCTCGATCCACACCAGCGCCTGGCCCTCGGCGCAGGAGTTCGGCGGAATCGCGCTTGCGAACGCAGGACGCGCCTACGACGCCGCGCGCGAGGTCTCGGCCGCGATCCGCGGCGCGAAGACGAGCGCGAAGAAGAGCCTGCGCTGGCCGGTGGCGCGGCTCGAGGTGCGCGGCGGCGAGGAGGAGCTCGAGGCGCTTCGCTCGGTGCTCTCCGACGTGCTCGGCGCCGGCAGCGTCGATGCCGCGAGTTGCAGGCTCTCGTCTGGCGCCGCCGGCGAGGGGACGCTCTTCGCGACGACGGTGGAGCTCTCCGAGCAGGCCGCCGAGCCGGGCAGCGCGGGCTAGCTCGCATTTCTCACCACGGTGATCCG
>VGRW01000137.1 GCA_016875225.1 Deltaproteobacteria bacterium | reverse complement strand
TCGGCAGAAGCCTCGCGGCCGGAACGACCAGCCGCGTGCCCTTGGGCGGCAGCCACGGGTCGACGCCGGGGTTCGCGGCCAGGAGCTCGACGTAGCCAGCGCCGAGCTCGGGCGCCAGGTCGATCAGCGTGTCCTCGGTCCTCGTCTCGCGGAACGAGAGCCGCCCCACCAGATCCGCGGACGCCGGCGGGTTCTCGAGCAGGTAGCGCGTGCGTGGCTTCTCGGGGCTCCGGAACAGACCCGTGACGCAGGCGGGCAGCGAGAGCGCGACGAGCAGAAGCAGCGCGGCGCTACGGGCGGATCTCGATCGGCGTTCCGTCATCGACGAGCTCCCAGATCTCCTCCATCTCGTCGCTGGTCACGGCGATGCAGCCGTTCGTCCAGTCGAATTCCAGATGCGCCTCGGACACCCAGCTCTCGTTCTCCGGAAGCCCGTGGATCATGACGCCACCGCCGGGCTCGATGCCAGCGCCGCGCGCGAACTCGCGGTCCCAGTCGTTCGGGTAAGAAATGTGGATCGCGCGGTGGAAGCGGCTCTGGTTCTCGCCAATGCGCCAGTCGAGCAGATAGCGGCCCTCGGGCGTGCGCCCGTCGCCGTTGCGCCGCTTGGCGCCCTTCGGATTCGCGCCCAGGCTGACCTCGTAGTCGCGCAGCACCCGATTGCCGCGAAGCAGCAGCATCCGGCGCGCCTCCTTCAGGACCAGGACGAAATCCGCCTTCGCAGGCGGCGTGGGCCACTCACTCGGCGGCGGAGCCGGCTCTGCTCGGGAGCGCTTGCCCCTACTTGTGGAGGGAGCGTTGAAAGATGCGGTCGGCCTTCTCGCTGGCCTTCCGCGCCTCCTCTGCGGCAGCGGCGGCTTCCGCCCGCGCGGCCGCGGCATCGGCTGCCGCCGCGCTCGCCTTCTCGTTCGCTTCGTTGGCGACTCGAAGCGCTTCCGCCGCCTCGGAGCGCGCGGCGGAGACGTCCCCGCTCGTCGCGCAGCCCGAAGCTGCGAGCACCGCGATCAGCGCTCCTGCCAGGACACCCTTGATTCCAAGCCGGCTCATTCGGTCTCCTTCGATCTCGATCCGATCCTACGGCACGGGATCGCGATCACTCTGTGACCGCGCGCACCGGAAGTCGAGATAGCACGAGTCGATCAGCTCGGCGAAGCCGGGCAGGCGGACCGTTCCGAGTGCTCGAGCAGGATGCGGCGAACCTCCTCGATCGTCTCTGGCGCGGCCTGCATTCCCGAATGCGGGCTGCGCACGATCAGCTCGGACTCGACGCCGTCGATGTGCGCGCTCTCGTACTTCACGACGCCGTCGCCGGCCGACGAGAGCGGCGCGTCGTCGTCGACCGAGATGATCGAGTGGGCGCGCACTCCCGGAGTCACGGGGATCTTCGCCAGCGCCTTGATGAAGCGGTTGCCCGGCGACATGTTGTCGATGCTGGTCGGGATCTTCCGCAGCGCCATGTCGCCCGAGCCGGTGGGCACCTGGGTCGCCACGGCCGCGCTGACGCTCAGCACGTCGCTGGGCAGCCGCACCAGCGCCTCCGCCAGGCGCCGCACGATCTGCGGACCGGCCAGGTAGCTCCCGCGCTGCGGCGTGGCCAGGAAGATCACCTCGGTCACGAACGGCAGCGGCTTCACGAAAGCCACGTTGCGCAGCAGCTCTTTGTCGTCGGGCGCCAGCTTCACCTGCTCGAAGGGCTGGCTGCTCAGGCCCTTCCAGAACACGTCGCCGGAGTCGATCGCGGTGAGTTTGGTGAGCAGGCCCCCCTGGCTGTGCCCCAACACCACCATGTCGCGCGCGCACGGATCGCTCCCGTTCGGGTCCGCACGTTCGACCGCCTGCGCGAGCGCGTCGCGAAGCTTCCAACCCGAGTAGGCGATGGGATTTCCCGAGTCGTAGCTGAACAGCCAGAACGCGTAGCGATGCCGCAGTCGCGAGTCGGCGAGCAGATCGTTGACCATGTCGGCCCAGCGCGCGGGGCTCGACGCAGTTCCGTGTACGAAGACCACGGGAATCCGGCCGCTCTTGTACGGGCGGACCCCGACCAGCGCGGACTGCCTGCGCAGGCCGAACGCGTTGCCGAGGAACGCCTGCAGCTCGGTCTTCCAGAAGCGCGACTCCGCGAGCGTCGCCGCGAGCGCCGCGGTCGGCTCCGCTTCCAGAGGAACCATCCGGCTCCCGATCTCGACGGCATCGACGTCGAGGCTCGGAAGCAGCTCGGCGTGCGCGTGCAGCTCGCCGCTTCGCAGCCCCGCGAGCGGCTCGTCGAGCACCGCCACCGCGGTGAGCGGAATCCGCATCAGCGGGCCGAGCGGAACGACCTGCGTCACGCCGGGCTGGGGAAGGGTCTTCGCGGCGAGCGGCGCGCCGATTCCCGGCTGCCGGTAGCGGTTGCGCAGGCCCCGGACCTCGATCTCGGCCACGGCCTGCAGGTCGTGGAGCTCGACCCCTTCCTGTTGCAACAGGTCGGGCGCGTGCGAGACGGTGATCCGCCCGAACGGCATCTCGATCGGAGCGCCGCCGGCGAGCGCGATGGTTCCCTTCTCGTTGCGCCTGAACAGCGAGATCAGCGCCCGGTTGTACAGGTCCGCGGCGATCCGCTCGCGCGGATCGAGCCGATCGAGGGGCGCGCGCCCCTCCTCGGGAAACAGCAGCGCCCAGGCGTAGACTCCGGCCGCGGCATACCCCGCCCGCTCGTCGTCGTCCTGCGCGTGCAGGAACCAGAGCTCCGAAAGGGCGAACAGGGCGCCCTTCGGAAAGTCCTCCGCGAGCGCCGCCGCGTGCAGCTTCGCGAGCGCTGTCTTCGGCTCGCGTTCGTAGGTCTCGAGCAAGTCGTAGCGCCGGAGCTCGTTCAGCGAGAAGTCGCTGGGCTCGCTCTCCGTCAGCGCGCTCCGCGTCAGGTAGCGCTGCACCTCGCGCGGATCGGCGATGCGGATCCCGATCGGAGTCGAGCAGCCGGTGGCGAGGATCGCGAGCACGAGCGGACCGAGCGCGGCGACGAGCCTGCGATTGCGTCTCACGGCGAGTCACAGTAGCGCGTAGACTCCCGCCATGCCGAGCCGGCGCAGCTTCACCAGCGGCACGATCACCCAGAAAGCTGGCTTCCTGCTCCTGATCCTCATGTTCGTGCTCGGTCTGGCGCTCTCGGTGGCGGACAAGCTGGAACGGATCGGCGAGCCAGATGCCGGATTCCTGCTGAACGACGTCTTCATCTACCCGACGCGCGACGACGCCGCGGATGCGGGCCTGCGCTACGGCGGCCGGCTCCTGGAGCTGAACGGCCGCGAGATCGAGCCGGACTGGGCCTGGAACGCGCAGCCGCTCGGCGTGGTGCGCGAGCTCGGCGGCGTGAACCGGATCCGCATCGTGCGGCCGGGCGGAGAGGTGCGCGAGCTCTCGCTCCCGGTGCGGAACTGGAGCGCGGCCGACGCGCTCTACACGCAGGGCGCGATCGACATCATCGGGCTTCTGCTCGCGGCGCTGGGCATCGGCACGTTCCTGCTGCGGCCGTGGGAGCCGGAAAGCTGGTCGCTGCTGGCGATCGCGTGTCTGTCCGGCGGCGCGCTCGAGGCGCTCTACGTGCCGAACGCGCGCGACGCGACCTTCCGACCGCTCTACTTCAGCCTGCTGGTCGGCTTCGTGTACGTGGTGCCGTTCCACATCGCGCTCACGTTCCCGATGGCACCGCGCCGGTTCATCCGCGTGCGCAGCGGCTCGATCGCGATCTACGCGCTCGGCGCGCTGCTCTCGGCGCTGACGCTCGGCGCCTTCTGGCTCGAGCTCCCGCTTCTCGAGCGCGTGGCCCGGCCGCTCGGAATGGGAACCTTCCTCGCCGCGATCCTGACCATGGTCGGGCGCTCCGGATGGCTCGCATTCCGCGCGCGCGAGCCGGTGGTGCGCCAGCGCGCGCGGATCCTCTCGGCCGGAACCTTGCTCGGCTTCGTGCCGCTCGGGGTGGTGCTCTTCCTGCAGATCGGGCTCGGCTGGCTCTCGATCGACGCGCGGCTCGCCTACTGGCCGCTCGGTCTGTTCTTCCTGGCGCTCGCGCGGATCACGCTCCGCGTCGAGCTCCTGAACGCGCGCGTCGCGGTGCGCCGCGCGGTCCTCTACGGCGGCGCGGTGCTCGGGCTGACCGGAATCGCGATCTGGCTCTCGGCGCTCAGTCCTTGGGCGGTGGCGCTGCTCCTGCTTCCGGTGCTCTACCTGTGGCCGCGCTACAGCGCGCGCCTCGACGCGCGGCTCTACCCCAAGCGCGCGCGACTGCCCGAGCTGGTGCGCACGACCGGCCGCGAGCTCGCCGCGAGGGGCGATGTCGACGGGGTGCTCGCAGTGCTGGCGCGAACCGGCGAGCGGCTGCTCGACAGCAGGAGCGGCGTGGCGGTGCTCTTTCCCGGGACGATCGACGATCGCCTGCACGCGGCCGCGCACGGACTCGATGAGCCGCTCGCCGAAGGGAGCTTCTCGGACCTGGCCCTGTTCCGCATGCTCCGCGTCACGCGCAAGGAGATCGCGCGCGCCTCCGTCTTCGTCGAGCCGCAGTTCGAGAACGTGCGCGACGAGCTGCTCGCCGAGTTCGATCTGCTCGGCGCCGAGATCGTGCTGCCGATGATCGACGAGCGCGAGCACGTGGCCGGCGCGCTCGCGCTCGGCCCGCGCGCCGCCGAGGAGCCGTACGAAGCGTTCGAGCTCGACGTGCTCGGCGCGCTGATCCAGCAGGCCTACGAGTCGATCGAGCGCGCGCAGGCGCTGGCTCGGCTGCAGGAGCGCGAGCGCGACTTCTCGGACCTGAAGCGCTTCTTCCCCCCTGCGGTGATCGATCAGGTCATGGCGCGCGGAGGGGCGCGAGGGCTGGAGCGGGTGCGCAAGCCCGTGACGGTGCTCTTCGCGGACCTGCGCGGCTTCACCTCGTTCTCGGACTCGGTCGAGCCGGAAGAGGTCGCCGAGACGCTGAACGCATTCCACGCCGCGATGGGCGTCCACGTCTCGAAGTACCAGGGAACACTGGAGCGGTTCACCGGCGACGGCTTCATGGTCTTCTTCAACGATCCTCTGGAGCAGCCCGATCACGTCGAGCGCGCGCTGCGCATGGCGCTAGAGATGCGCGAGACGCTCACGACGCTCCGCGAGGGCTGGAGGCTGCGCGGCTACGCGATCGATCTGGGAATTGGAGTGCACACGGGCTACGCGACCTGCGGGTTCATCGGCTACGAGGGGCGGCGCGACTACGGCGTGATCGGCAACGTGACGAATCTGGCCGCGAGGCTCTCCGACGCCGCGAAGGGCGGCGAGATCCTGATCTCGGCGCGCGTCCGCGCGGAGCTGCCCGAATCGAAAA
>VGRW01000136.1 GCA_016875225.1 Deltaproteobacteria bacterium | reverse complement strand
GCGAGCACGCTCTGGCGCTTCTCGTCGAAGCGCTCCAGGCCGAACGCCTTCTTGTTGGGCGTGACCGCGTTCTGGGCGAAGAAGCGCGCCAGCTCCAGGGTGGCCTTGGTGAGCTCCGCGGTACCACCGCGCACCGTCACCTGTGCGTAGCGCTGCGCGGGGACGATCAGCGACTCCATCCCCTTCGGAACGCTGCGGCCGCTGCGCACGCGCGCGCAGCACAGATACGTGTAGCTGCCCTGGCCCTCGAGCTTGTGGTGGTCGGCCTCGGGCACGACGCCGAAGAACACGCCCGGGTCGACCACGTTCTCGATCTCGCCGAGGCGGCTCGCGAGCTCGCGCCACGCCTTCGGCACCCGCGTGGCCAGCTCCTCGCGCGATCCGCTGGTGCGGATCCCGATCAGCTTCATCACGCCCATTCGCACCTGCTCGGCCGACATCGATCCCGCTCCGTGTTCCGCGCACGCTACCAGAGAATGCCGGTCGGAAGCCACGGGGAGCGCGCGGCTTCTGGTAGGATCGGCCGATCTTGACGTCGATGTCGGACTTCGCGGCTGGTCCGCTCTCGGGCGTGCGCGTGCTCGACCTCTCGCGCGTGATCGCCGGCCCGTACGTCGGGCGCCTCTTCCGCGACATGGGCGCCGAGGTGATCAAGCTCGAGCCGCCCACTGGCGACGAGTCGCGCGAGATCGCGCCCAAGCACGATCGCGGGGGGTCGTGGATGTTCACGTTCACGAACGTGGGCAAGCGCTCGATCGCGCTCGACCTGGGCAAGCCCGGCGCCTCCGACGTCCTGCTCGCGCTCGCGCGCGTCTGCGACGCGGTGATCGAGAACTTCCGCCCGGGAGTCCTCGAACGGCTGGGGCTGGGCTGGGAGCGGCTCCATGCCGAGAACCCGCGCGCGGTCCTGCTCTCGATCAACGGCTTCGGCTCCGACTCGAAGCTGCGCGACCGGCGCGCGTATGCGCCGATCGTGCACGCCGCGACCGGGCTGCTTCGCGATCGCGGCCAGCTCGGGCAAGCGCCGGCGCAGCCGCGAAACGCGTTTGCGGACGTGCTCTCCGGCCTGCACGGGGCGGTGGCGCTGCTCGCGGCGCTCCGCGTGTCCGAGGCCACCGGCGTCGGCGAGCACGTCGAGGTCGCGATGTTCGACGCCACGCTCGCCAGTCACAGTGAGTCGGGAAACGTGCTGCTCGACCCGCCGGACGACCGAAGCATGAATCCGGTCTACCCGGCCGGGGCGCATGGCTTCGTGGCGATCGCCGGCGCGGAGTCGCACGTCTGGGTCACGCTCTCGCGGATGTACGCGAGCGAGCTCGAAGATCCCGCCACCGCGGAGCCCGACCTCGAGACCCGTTCGCGAAAGCGACAGGCCGCGATCGCCGCCTGGATGGCGCGGCAGCCGACGCTCGACGGTCTGCTCGAGAAGCTCACGCGCGCGAAGCTCGCCTGCGCGCCGGTCGTGACGCCGCGCGAGGCGCTCTCGAGCGAGCTCGCGCGCGAGCGAGAGCTGCTCACGCGCGTCGACGACCGCCGCGGCGGCAGGCGCCCGGTGGTGCGCCCGCCCGCGCGCTTCTCGTCGTCGCGAAACGAGATCCGCGGGCCCGCGCCGCTCCCCGGCGAGCACGGTCCCGAGTTGCTCCACGAGCTGCTCGGCTGGGACGACGCGAAGATCGCGGCGCTCCGCTCGAGCGGGATTCTCGTCACGCACGACACGGCGAAGACAGGAGGTTAGAGCATGGCCAAGGTTCACGTTCGCGACGCGTTCGACGCCCCGATCGACGCGGTCTGGAGCTACTTCCGCGACTTCGGCGGGGTGGGAAAGTGGGGCGGCGGGATGGTCAAGAGCTGCACGGTGGAAGGCGAGGGCGTCGGCGCCGTGCGCACGATCGCGCTCGCGCAGGGCAATCCGATCCGCGAGCGCCTGGTACAGTTCGACGACGCCGACCGCAGCTTCAGCTACGCGATCATCGGCCCGCGCGACCTGCCCGTCGCCGACTACGTCGGCAGCGTGAAGCTCCGCGCCGACGGCGGCAAGCGAACGACGATCGACTGGATCGGCACCTTCGACCCCGCCGGCGCCCCGGAGCCCGACGTCCTGCGCATGATCGAGGGCATCTACCGAGGCGGCATCGCGGCGATCAAGGCCGCGCTGCGAGCGTGAGCGCGGACGCGCTCGAAACGGCGCATGACGGAGGTCGTCGTGGGACGTGAGCTGCCGCGGTGGTACCGCGACGCGAAGTTCGGGCTGTTCGTCCACTGGACGGTCGGGTCCGTGCCTGCGTTCGCGCCGCTGGGCAAGGACCCGTTCGCGCTCGCGCGCGAGGACGGCGAGCATGCGGCGTTCGCTCGCACACCGTACGCGGAGTGGTACTGGAACTCGGCGAGCATTCCCGGCTCGCCCGCCGCGCAGCATCACGAGCGAGTGTGGAACGGCTGCGATTACGGGGTGTTCGTCGAGCGGTTCCTCGATGCCGCGCAGGGCTGGGATCCGGTGCGCTGGGAACGGCTGATGCGCAGGTCGGGCGCGCGCTACTGCGTGATGGTCACCAAGCACCACGACGGCGTGCTGCTGTGGCCGTCCGACGTTCCGAACCCGCACCGGGGCGCGGCGTGGTCGTCGTCGCGCGATCTGGTGGGCGAGTGCGCCGCCGCGGCCCGGCGGGCGGGGCTGCGCTTCGGCACGTACTACTCCGGTGGGCTCGACTGGACCTTCGGCGGTCTGGGGATCGACGGCTGGCACAAGCTGTTCCGCGCGATCCCGCAGAGCGATGCGTACCGCGCGTACGCGGACGCGCACTACCGGGAGCTCTTGCGCCGCTACGCGCCCGACGTTCTGTGGAACGACATCGGGTATCCCGGCGGCGCGAGCGCCGCGACGCCGCTGGTGGACGAGTTCCACGCCGCGAACCCCGATGGCGTGGTGAACGACCGCTTCGACCTGATCGGCGTCGTACAGGGCGCGATGCACGCCGACTTCCGCACGGTGGAGTACTCCTCGGGCGGTGCGCCGGCAGGACGCCAGTTCGAGGTGTGTCGCGGCATCGGGGCCAGCTTCGGGTACGTGGCCGACGAGACCGAAGACCGCTGCATCGCCGTGCACGATCTAGTGCGGCTGCTGGTCGATACGGTGGCCGACGGCGGCAACCTGCTGCTCAACATCGGTCCCATGCCGGGTGGGGAGGTGCCGTGGATGCAGGCGTCGCGCGTGCTCGCGCTCGGTGAGTGGCTGGCCGTGAACGGCGACGCGATCTACGGCAGCCGGCCGCACCCGCTCGGCCGGCTGGCGACAGACGACGGCACGCCCGTGCGACTCACGTCCGGCGCCGACGGCGCGGCCTACGCGATCGTGTGTGGGCGCACCGCGAGCGAGCGCGTCCGCATCGACGGCCTGCCGCCGGGGGGCGTGCAGCTGCTCGGCCACAGGGGAGCGCTGCGCCGCGAGGGCGACGCGGTCCTGCTCCCCTGTCGACCGCCCGAGCACGCCGTGTTCACGCTGCGCATCGCCTGACCCGCGGCTCGAGACTCTTTCCTTGCGCTTCCCCGCGCGACGGGAAAGAATTCCCGCCCGCCTGAACAGCGGCCGGCGCTCGACCCTGCTCCAGACTCGAGGCGACCACCCTTGGCGTTCCTGCGCAATCGCGCGGTCAACTGGATCAATCTGCACTCCGGCATCCATGCCCTGGCTTCGGGCATGGGCGGCGCGTTCGTCCTGGTCTACCTGCTGCGCGCGGGCGTGTCGGTGCCCGCGACGCTCTGCGCGATGGCGCTGATCTGCACCACGCGCTTCGCGATCCGCCCGCTGGTGGTGCGCGCGTCCGGGCGCGGCCTGAAGCCGCTGGTGATCGGCGGCACGCTGCTGGCCGCGCTTCAGTACCCGCTGCTGGCCGAGGTGCACGGCGTCGAGCCGGCGCTGCTCGTGTTCTGCCTGGTCTCCGGCCTGGGCGAGACGCTGTACTGGACCTCGTACCACGCGTACTTCGCGCTGCTCGGCGATGCCGAGCACCGCGGTCACCAGCTCGGCGCTGGCGTCGCGCTCTCCGCGCTGATCGGCATCGTCGCGCCGCTGATCGGCGCGTGGGCGCTGCTCGGCTTGGGCGCGCGGCCGACTTTCGCGGCGGCCGGGCTGGTGCAGGCGCTGGCGGCGCTTCCGCTGGTGGCGACGCCGAACGTCCGCGTGCCGAGCACGGCTCCGGGGGCGCTGCGCGCGTCACTTCCCGGTGTCGGTCTGTTCGCCGCCGACGGCTGGTTCGCGGTCTGCTACGTGCTCGTGTGGCAGATCGCGCTGTTCCTCTCGCTCGACCGGAGCGTCGCAGCGTACGGCGGCGCGGTGGCGCTCGCGGCGACGGTCGGCGCGCTGACCAGCCTGTTCCTGGGCCGACACATCGACGCGGGAAACGGCCGCCAGGCGGTGGCGATCGCGTTCTCGGCGGTCTCGCTCACGCTGCTCGCGCGCGCCTGGAGCGTCGGCACGCCGTGGCTCGCGGTCGGCGCCAACGCGCTCGGCGCGCTCGCGAGCTGCCTGGTGGTGCCGGCGCAGATGACGCCGGTCTACAACCTGGCCAAGGCCTCTCCCTGCGCGCTGCGCTTCCACGTCGCGGCCGAGGGCGGCTGGGACCTGGGCCACATCGCGGGGTGTCTCGCCGCGGCGCTTCTGGTCGCGCACGGCGCGCCACTCGGCGCGGTGATTCCGATCGCGTTCCTCGGCGTGGCGGGTCAGGTGTTCCTGCTGCGCCGCTACTACCTGCGTCTCGGCGCCTGGCGACGGGCCGCCGCAGCTGCATCGGAATCGCGCAGCGCTTCATAGTGAGTCGCCCCGGGCTCCAGGAGACTGGCGGGCAGCGACCGCGGCGGCGTCGCGGAGAGCAAGGCCACGCTGCGCGGCTCAGGCGCGGCCAGAGGATCCCGCGCGCGCCATTCAAGTGCGGGATTTGTCGCTCTTCGAGTCCAAGCTCGATCCGGCCGTTGGATATCGAAATCACAAGACGCCAGCCGTGGTCGCCCAGCTCTTCCCGAGCAGGCCGGGCTCAACCAAACGGGCCTCCGGACAGCCCGGAACGATTCACTCCAGCGCGGCGGCCGACGCGCTCGCGAGCTGGCGCACGACGTCGGCGGACGTGACGGGCTTCGTGCGGTCGGCGCTCGGCGGCTTGCGGCTCTTGATCGCGAGCGACATTTCGACGTCGCGCGCCTGTGCGCGAAGCGCGCCGACGCGGCACTTCTCGCGCGGGATCTGCGCGAACGGGTCGAGGCGGAAGTGGCGCAGCGCGTTTGCGTGCGTGATCTGGTCGATCTCGGCGTCGGGCAGGCCGGCGAGCCGGGCTTCGAGAAGCTCGGGCGAGCGCGGCCAGCTCGTGTCGGCGCGCGGGTAATCGCAGCCCCAGGTGATCGAGTCCAGGCCGATGGCGTGGCGGTTGGCGATTCCGA
>VGRW01000135.1 GCA_016875225.1 Deltaproteobacteria bacterium | reverse complement strand
GCCGGCGAACGGCCCGCCATCCCCTCGAAGGCCGCCGCTGGCCCTCGGCCGCCGAGCCACCACCGCCGACGCCCTCGCAGCGCACCGCGACCACCTACGGATCACCGTGGTGAGAAATGCGGGCTAGACACTCGATCGGGCTCCGGCCGCAGACGTGTCGAGCGACACCTTGAGCACGAGCTTGCCCATCCGGAGCTCGTCACCGTGGGCCAGGGCCTTGCGCTGCTCGCGCGTGCCGTTCACGAGCGTGCCGTTCGTGCTGCCGAGATCCTGCACGAACGCCACCAGGGCCTCGTAGCCGAAGAGAGCGTGGGCGCGAGAGATCGTGGCCTCGTTGAGCACGAGGTCCGCGTTTCGACCGCGGCCGATCACGGTGCTCGGCCGATCGAGCTCCCACTCCAGGCCCTCGTAGAAGCCGCTGTCGATGCGCAAGCGCGCGCGCTGGGCCGGCGGGGGCACTGCCGGATCCGCTGCCTGGGCTTTCGCGTCAGCCAAGATGCCGCCTCCCATTTCCACTCGGGAGCGGCATCGGCGAGGCCTATGGAAAGTTGAGGAAGCGGATCACACTCGGCGGGCGCAATCGGGCCCGCCCACCGAGAGGAGCTCGCGCGCGTGTGCGCGCGCAGCGTCCGTGACGCGACCTCCGCCCATTCGCGCCAGCTCGTCGACGCGCGACTCGCCCTCCAAGAGCTCGATCCGCGTCGTGGTTCGACCCGCGCGCACCGACTTCACCACCCTGTGATGCGCGTCACCAAGCGCGGCGAGCTGCGGCAGGTGCGTGATGCAGATCACTTGATTGCGACCTGCGAGTGCTCGCAGTCGTTCGCCGACCCGAACTGCCGTGCGCCCCCCGAGGCCCGCGTCGATCTCGTCGAAGAGCAACAGCCCGCCCGAGTCTGCATCGCGGAGCACGTTGCGCAGAGCCAGGAGCAGGCGCGAGAGCTCGCCGCCCGAAGCGGCGTCGCGAAGCCGGCCGGGGGCCTCGCCCGGATTCGCGGCGAGCAGAAATACCGCGCGCTCTCGCCCGGACGGCCCCGAGGGCGGATCGAGCCCGTCGGCGCCCTTTGCCGCCAGCGGCTCGAAGGCGACTTGCAGCTTGGCGCGACCGAGCTCGAGCTCGGAAAGCTCCGAGGCGACCGCGCGCTCGAGGCGTCTTGCAGCGGCCCTGCGCGCATCGGAGAGGGCTCGGCTGCGGCCGTCGAGCTGCTCGGCCACGGCGAGAAGCTCGCGTTCGAGCTCCGCGGTCCGTTCGTCGCCGCCCGCGAGCCCGCCGAGCTCCTCGCGCGCCCGGTCGCGGTGCGCGAGCACGTCCTCGAGCGTCGCGCCGTAGCGCGTAAGCAGGCGGCGCAGCTCCGCGATGCGCTGCTCGACCCGCGCCAGGCGCTCCGGATCCGCCTCGAGCCGCGTCGCGTAGCGCGAGAGCGAGTGCGAGGCCTCGTCGAGCTCGAGCCGCGCGCGCTCGAGCGCGGCCTCCGGCTCGGCCAGCTCCGCATCGAGCTCGGCCAGGCCGCGGAGCACCGCGCGCGCGGTGCCGAGCTTCTCGCGCAGCCCGTCGTCGCCATCGAGGCACTCCAGCGCCAGCGCGCTCGCCTGCGCCAGACGATCGACGTGCGCGAGCCGGGAGTGCTCGGCGCCGATCTCCTCGAGCTCTCCCGCGGTCGGCGCGGCGCGATCGATCTGATCGATCTCGTAGCGCAGCTGGTCCTCGCGCCGGGCGATCGCTTCGCGGTCGCGCCTCCGCGCGGCGATCGCGCCCGCCAGCTCACGCCAGCGCCGGTAGAGGTCGGCGACCTCGCCCGCGGCGCCGCCAAGCTCCGCGTACGCGTCGAGCAGCCCCGCCTGCGCCTCGGGCCGCAGCAGGCGCTGGTGCTCGCCCTGGCTGGTGATCTCGAGCGCTTCGCCGACGAGCTCGGCGAGCAGCGCGACGGTCGCGAGCTTCCCGTTCACGAACACCTTGCCGCGGCCCTCGCGCGCGAGCGTCCTCGTGACGAGAAGCTCCTCGTCGTCTTCTCCCGCGAGACCGAGCTCCCGCGCGCGCGCCAGCAGCGCCGGAGAGCGAAGCAGCGCCTCGACGGACGCGTCGGCGGCGCCGGCGCGCAAGAGCTCCGCACCGACCCGCTGGCCGGAGAGCAGCGCGATGGCGCCGAGAAGTACCGATTTTCCCGCGCCGGTCTCACCGGTGACGACCGTGAGGCCCGGACCGAGCTCGAGCTCCAACGACTCGATCGTGACCAGGTTCCGCACGCGAAGGGTCTCGATCAAGAAGCGCCCCAGCCGAGCTTCGTGCGCAGCATCTCGAAGTGGTCGTGAGGTGGCGTGGCGACGAAACGCGCCGGCTCGCGCGCCTTCACCACGCGCACCTCGTCGCCGGATTGCAGCGTGGCTCCGACCTGGCCGTCGAGCGTGAGCGTCGCGTCTTCGGGCGACCTCAGTCGCACCAGGATCTCGCGATCGTCGGGCAGAACCAGCGGCCTCAGGCTCAGGGTGTGCGGGCAGATCGGATTCAGGACCGCAGCCGCCACGCGCGGATCGACGATCGGGCCGCCGGCCGAGAGGTTGTACGCGGTCGAGCCGGTCGGCGTGGCGACGATCAGCCCGTCGGAGCGGTAGCTCGACACGAGCCGGCCGTCGACGTGAGCCTCGAGCTCGATCAGCCTGGCCAGCGCGGAGCCCTTCGTGATCACCGCGTCGTTCAGCACCAGCTCGCGAAGCAGCGGCCGACCGTCGCGAATGTGTGTCACCTCGAAGCGCATGCGCTCGACGATCTGGTGTTCGCCGCGAAGCAGCGCGACCAGCGCGGCCTCGGCCTCGTCGGGATTCACCGCGGTGAGGAAGCCGAGTCGGCCCAGGTTCACCGCGAGGACCGGAATCGATCGCGCGCCCACCGCGCGCACGCCGGCGAGCACCGAGCCATCGCCGCCGAGCACGACGAGCAGGTCCGCGCCGTCGACGATCTGCTCGAGCTTGCGTCCACGGGCCGCGCCCGCGTGACTCGCAGCGGCGTCGTCGAGCGCGACCTCGACGCCATTCGAGCGGAGCAGCGCGACGATTCGCGCCACGAGCGCGCCGACTCCGGTCGGGTCAGGCGCCCGGCCAGCCTTCACGGTGAGCGCGATTCGCTTCCAGCCCCCCATGCGGCTTCCGACGATACGTCCCACCCCGGCGGCGGGCAAGCTAGACTCCCGTCGTGGATCTCTTCCCGCGTGAACCCGCGGCCACACCGCAAGCGGCGCCCGACGCCCCGCTCGCCGAGCGGATGCGGCCGCGGCGGCTGGAGGAGTTCGCGGGGCAGGCGCACCTGCTCGGCCCCGGCGGGCCGCTCGGGCCGCTGCTCGCCGCGAAGGGGAAGCTGCCCTCCTGCATCTTCTGGGGACCGCCGGGCTCCGGAAAGACCACCCTCGCGCGACTGCTCTGCGAGCGCGCCGGATTGCGCTTCGCCGCGATCTCGGCCGTGCTCTCCGGCGTGAAGGATCTGCGCGACGAGATCGCGCGCGCCGAGGAGGAGCGCCGGCGCGGCGTGCGCACGGCCCTGTTCATCGACGAGATCCACCGCTTCAACAAGGCGCAGCAGGACGCGCTGCTGCCGTGCGTCGAGCGCGGGACGGTGGTCCTGCTCGGAGCGACGACCGAGAACCCCTCCTTCGAGGTGATCCCGGCGCTGCGCTCGCGCTCGCGGATCTTCACGCTCGCGCCGCTCGACGAGGCGGCGATCGCCTCGATCGTGCGCCGCGCCCTCGACGATCGCGAGCGCGGCCTCGGCGAGCGCGACCTCGGAATCGCGCCGGACGCGCTCGCGCTGATCGCGCGCATCGCGCAAGGCGACGCGCGCCGCGCGCTCGGATTGCTCGAATCCGCCGCCGAGCGCGCCGAGCGGACCATCGAGCGCGAGCACGTCGCCGCCGCCTTCGAGTCGCGCCTGCCCGACTACGACAAGGGCGGCGAGGCGCACTACGACGTGATCTCCGCGTTCATCAAGAGCCTGCGCGGGAGCGATCCGGACGCTGCGGTCTACTGGCTCGCGCGAATGCTCGACGGGGGCGAGGAGCCCCGCTTCGTCCTGAGGCGTCTCCTGATCTTCGCCTCCGAGGACGTGGGCAATGCGGATCCGAACGGACTGGTCGTCGCGGTCGCGGCCGCCGAGGCGTTCGACCGCGTCGGTCTGCCCGAGGGGCGGCTGATCCTGTCCCAGGCCACGACCTACCTGGCGTGCGCGCCGAAGAGCAACGCGAGCCTGCGGGCGATCTCGTCGGCGTCGGCGGCCGCGAGCGAGCACGGAGCGCTTCCGGTCCCGCTCCACCTGCGCAACGCGCCGACCGAGCTGCTGCGCGAGCTCGGCTACGCGAAGGGCTACCGCTACCCGCACGACGAGCCGAGTCACTTCGTCCGCGAGCAGTATCTCCCGGACGCGCTGGTCGGCACCCGCTTCTACGAGCCGTCCGATCAGGGCGAGGAGGCGACGATCGCGGCACGCCAGCGCGCGCGCTGGTCCGGGCCCGATGACGGAAGCGGCGAGCGTTAGCGCGAGACCGCGATGAAGAGCGTCGAGCCGCCGCGGCGCACCAGCAGGAGCAGTCGCTCACCGCCGCCGCGAATCCGCGCTTCGAGCTCGGCCGCGCTCGCGACCGGCTTCCGATCCGCCTCGAGGACCACGTCTCCTGGCTCGATTCCCGCGCTCGCGGCCGGACCCTCGGGGTCCACGTCGACGACCACGACGCCCGTGCGGTCGCCGAGCCCGAGCCGCTCGCGCAGCGCGTCGTCGAGATCCTCGATGCGCATTCCCAGCGATGCCGCTCCCCCCGACGTGCTCTCCTGCCCTCCGGAAGCTCCCGCCTCGGCGAGCTTGTCGACGGTGATCTCGACTCGGAGTGGAGCTCCGTCGCGTAGCAGCTCGACCTCGACCGGCGTTCCGACCGGCGTCGCTGCGACCGCGCGCGACAGATCGCTGAGCTTCCGGATCGGCTTGCCGCCCAGGCTTCGGATCACGTCCCCGCGCTCCAGTCCAGCGCGTGCAGCCGGCCCGTCGGGCATGACCTGAGCCACCAACGCGCCATCCGTTCCCGAAAGCGCGAGCGCCTTCGCGAGCTCCGGCGTCACCGCCTGCACCGAGACGCCGATCCAGCCGCGCGTGACGCTTCCGGACTCTCTCAGCTGCGGCAGGATGTCCTTCGCCAGATTGATCGGGACCGCAAATCCGATCGTGTTGGCCTGTGGGTTCACCGCGGTGTTGACGCCAATCACCGCGCCGGAAAGGTCGAGCAGCGGTCCGCCGGAGTTTCCCGGGTTGATCGCGGCGTCGGTCTGGATGTAGTCGTCGTACGGACCCTGGCCGAGCTCGCGTCCCTTGGCCGATACGATCCCCAGAGTCACCGTGTGATCGAGGCCGAAGGGATTTCCGATCGCGACCACGAAGTCACCCGGCAGGATCGCGTCGGAGTCACCGAGCCGGAGCGGGTGCAGCTCGCCATCGCGCGCGACGCGGATCCCC